>CAZVLJ010000012.1:0-52118 GCA_964627825.1 uncultured Rikenella sp.
ACTCTACCTCTTCCTCAACCGATATCAACTCTTCTTTACCAATCTCCTGCAGATACTTGTCCAACGACGCACTCTCACGGTTGGTAATGGATTTGGTAATTTTAAGTTGTCTCATTCTCTATACCCCTTCGAAAAAATTTCCGCAAATGTACTGCTTTTTAAGTTACTATACAAATAAAAAAACTAAAGCCGGCCAGGGATTGTTCACTGGAACAATCCCCTGATCTGCCGATAATTATCTCTTAACCTCAATCTTACCTCCTGGTCTGATACTTGAAGTAGGTTCCGTCCGGCGTAAATCCTTCAACTGACGTCAGACTCTTCTCACTATTCGTTGCTCTGCTTACATCTGCAGCGCTGTTCACTCTTTGACCGTTCACATCAACAATGACTGTACCTTTGGTAAGGCCCAGATCACGGAACCGGCCGTTCGTTATTGAGGTGATCTTTACACCTCCCGATATTTTATACTGACTTTTCTCGCCTGCAGTGAGCGGCGTGAATGTGGCGCCGAACACTGATGAGGACTGTGTCCCGGGAGCTAAAACGTCAGTACCCCCCTCAATATTGCGGAGAATGACATTCTTCTTGTCCTGCTTTCCCTTTCTGAGATAGGTAACTTCCAGCCTGTCACCGGGTCTGTAACGGTTGATCTTCTCCTGCAGGTCAGCCATTGTCTCCACCGGCTCACCATTGATGGCTATGATCACATCCTTCTCCTGCAAACCTGCTGCCCTGGCGGCTCCATCTTCAACCACGCCTGCCAGGTAAACGCCCCTGATCTCTTTCAGCTTCTCCTGCTCAGCCAGCTCAGCCGTGACATCTGTAATGTTTATCCCCATCAGCCCGCGCTGAACCTCTCCAAACTCCCTGAGGTCCTCATATATCTTCTTTACAATAGACGCCGGCACGGCAAAAGAGTTGCCAGCATAGGCTCCGCTCGGCGAAATAATAGCAGTAGTGATACCTATCAGTTCACCCTGTACGTTCACCAGCGCTCCTCCGCTGTTGCCCTGGTTGAGGGCAGCATCCGTCTGTATAAATGACTCAATGCGGTACTGGTTGTCAAGGAGCCCTAGACTTCGCCCCTTGGCACTGACGATGCCGGCAGTAACCGTGGAGGTGAGATTGAAGGGATTGCCTACCGCAAGAACCCACTCACCCAGGCGTATGGCATCAGAGTTGCCAAACCTTATGTATGGCAAACCGGTAGCCTTGATCTTCAGCACTGCAATATCAGTGCTCGGATCACGTCCGACTACCTCGGCAGCAAAGGTTCGCTTGTCGTTGAGCGTAACATCAACCTCATCAGCTTCTTCAATGACATGATTATTCGTAACGATGTATCCGTCAGCTGTAACTATCACACCTGATCCGAATCCCCTTACCTCCCTGGGCCGGCTTGCCCCAGGTCCGTAGAAAAATTCATAAAGGGGATTGGAATAAGCTGAGCTGACCATGGCCTTTGTCTTGACATGGACCACTGCATGAACGGTCTGCTCAGCAGCAAAAGTGAAATCATTTACACCTGACTGGGGTGCCAGAGAGGTGTACCTTATATTCTCCTCAATAACCTGCTTCTCCTTTTCAGTACCTATTACCAGCTTGCTTCTGTCAAGAAACCTGGTATAGATGAAAAGGCCCGCCAGTGCACCGAAAAAGGCAACCAGCAATGTTGTTATCAATCCTTTACCTTTCATAGCTATTTTGTTTTTCAATTGTTCTTCCGCTGTTCCGCCACTTTTTAACAAATAGCGTGCCTGCCTGAAAGATTAATATCTTTACAACCCGGCCCCGCATCAATTGTTCTGTAAATTTTCAATTTTTTAACAGAATGGCGGGTTCAGATTAAGATAATTAACTTCATTTTAACGGTATGAAAATACTCTTTAACAAATACGAGGGAGCCGGCAATGACTTCATCCTGATACAAAACAGCCCGTCACTTATTGAGCATAATGATAAATTGCTAATAAGTAAATTATGCGACAGGCGTTTCGGTATAGGCGCTGACGGTCTGATGCTTGTGGAGGAGTATGAAGGATATGACTTCCGCATGTATTACTTCAATTCTGACGGTTCAGCCGGAGCAATGTGCGGCAATGGCGCCAGATGCGCTTCTCACTTTGCTATGAGACATATGACCGGATTTCGCGACCTTTCATTTATGGCAGGTGACGGTCCTCATACGGCCAGGCCTGTCGGACCAGGAACAACTGAGATCTCCATCACTGATGTAAAAGAGATCAGGGAGACTCCTGACGGCATACTGGTTAATACCGGAGTACCCCATCTGGTGGTCTTTACAGAAGACAACAGAAACACCGACATGGTGTCACTGGGCAGGAAGTTGCGCTGGTCACCCCGGTATGCCCCTGAAGGAGTAAATGTTAACCTTGCAAGTATCATTGACGGCAAACTGCACGTACGGACCTATGAACGGGGCGTGGAGGACGAAACACTGGCCTGCGGCACAGGTATAACGGCAACTGCCATTGCGGCAGCCAGAACCGGAAAAAATGTCACCCGGGAGACGGAGGTGATTGCCAGGGGTGGAACATTAAATGTCAGGTTCACCCTGACAGAAGAGGGAGCAACAGGAATCTTCCTGGCCGGACCGGCTACTTTTGTTTTCAGCGGAGAAATTGAAATCTAATCTTATAAAGATATGAAAAACAAGATCTTAAAAAACATCATTATCATGGTGGCATTACTTTCACTGCAGATGAATGTTTCATCACAGCCCGGTAACAGTGAACTGATGGATGCTATCCGCGATGTGAACAGAAGATTCGGCGAGCTTGGTCACCGCCTTGATGTCCTGGAAAAGAATATTGATGACCTACTCTGGTTTGAAAGAACAGGTGATGTGGCATATATTGACAAGATCTACATTACAGGTCCGCCACCGGCAAAGGAGACCAATCCAACAGGACAGGGTGCCGGTAATCCCCTTAAATTCTGGAGTTATGTCTTCATTCCCCGAGATGCCGACCCCTCCCGTAAATATCCACTGCTTGTATTTCCACACGGGGGAGTACATTCCAATTTTTCAACCTATTATACGCACATCATCCGTGAGATGGTTTCGCAGGGATACATAGTCGTTGCTGCTGAATACAGGGGGTCCACCGGCTACGGAAGCGGAATGTACCGTCGGATTGATTATGGCGGACTGGAAGTAGAAGATGTGGATGCCAGCAGAAAATATATGATTGATAATTACGATATTGTTGACAAAGACCGGGTGGGAGTCATCGGCTGGAGCCACGGAGGCCTGATAGGGCTCTTCTGCATTTTTGACCATCCTGAGGCATATAAGGCCTGCTTTGCCGGCGTGCCTGTAAGCGATGTCATTGCCCGCATGGGGTACAAGGATGACAGTTATCGTGATCTTTACTCTGCCTCCTATCACATCGGTAAGACGGCCGATGAGAATGTTGCCGAATACCGGAGACGCTCGCCGGCATGGCAGGTTGACAGGTACCGCAATACTCCGCTGCTCATCCACACAAATACAAACGATGAGGACGTCAATGTACTCGAAGTGGAACACCTGATAAAATCGCTGAAGGCAGCCGGCAAACAGAATTTCAGGTACAAGATCTTCGAGGATATGCCCGGTGGTCACTCGTTTGACAGGATGGATTACAGGGAGGCCAGAAGGATCAGGCTTGACATCTATGAATTCCTCAACTCTGAGCTGAAGCCCCCGAAACCCTTCAAAAACATACGTGATCTTGAACAGGCAGCGTACCGGTACTGATGGCCAGGGAAAGACTCTACGGCAAAACCCTTGAGGAGCTGACAGCTGTCACCACGGCAGCCTCAATGCCTCTCTATGCCGCGAAACAGATAGCAGGCTGGCTGTACCGGCGGGGCGCTCCTGAAATAAGCGGAATGACCGATCTCTCTCTTGCAGCACGTAATCTTCTGCAGAAAGAGTATGAGACCGGGCTCACTCCGCCTTCAGCCGTTGCCACTGGCAGTGACGGCACAAGGAAGTACCTCTTCCCTGTCAGCAATAACCGTTTCATTGAGACAGCATTCATCCCTGACCGCAACCGTGCCACCGTATGCCTCTCAGTCCAGTCGGGGTGCCGCATGGGATGCCTCTTCTGCATGACTGCCAGGCAGGGCTTCCAGGGAAACCTTACCTCTAATGAGATCCTTAACCAGTTCATGAGCCTCCCTGAACATGAGTCGATCACCAACATCGTCTACATGGGCATGGGTGAACCGCTGGACAATCTCTCCGAAGTACTGAAGAGTCTTGATATACTGACATCAGCCTGGGGCTACGGATGGAGCCCCACCCGCATCACAGTCAGTACCGTTGGCATCACAGACCGGATAGAGGAATTCCTGGAGAAAAGCAAGTGCCACCTGGCTGTCAGCCTTCACTCCCCCTTTGATGATGAGCGACAGGCTCTCATGCCCGTTCAGAGAATTCATCCTTTGGGTAGAGTGCTTGACATCATCAGGCGATTTGACTTCGGCAGGCAGAGAAGAGTCTCATTTGAATATATTGTTTTCCGGGGCCTGAATGACTCCCCTGCACATGTCAGGGAGATGGCACGCATACTCAACGGTATCCGTTGCCGGGTCAACCTGATACGCTTTCACGCTATCCCCGGCTCTGAATACACTAGCCCGGACAACAGGGAGATGGAATCGTTCCGTGACAGTCTCAATACTAAGGGTATCACAGCTACTATAAGAGCCAGCCGCGGAGAAGATATCGGGGCTGCCTGCGGACTGCTTTCAACAATTGAACAAAATAAAAACAGATGAAAACCAGAACACTGTCACTCTTCTTTCTTATGACCCTGGCCACCATGAATCTTTTCAGCCAGCAGGAAGTAATGGACTCCATCCTGGCTGACACAACGCTGACAGGCACATCCTACTCCTTCTGCTTTGCTGATGCTCTCACCGGCGAGATCATATTCAGCCATGATGCCGAACGTAACCTGGCCTCGGCCTCGGTGATGAAGCTCTACCCCACATCGGTGGCGCTCTCCCTTCTTGGCCCCTGTTACTATTATACCACAAAACTGCTCCTTTCAGGAGATATAAACAGCAGAAGGGGTACTCTTGACGGCGATATCATCATAGCCGGCGGTGGTGACCCCGCGCTCGGCTCCATGTATTTCAGGGATCATTATGGTGATGTGGTCGGAAACTGGGTGCAGGCAGTTAAAAATGCCGGTATAAGGCGTATCAACGGCCGGGTGGCTGCAGGGGAGTCAATCTACGACTTTAATCCGGCTCCGCCCGGATGGGAATGGGGTGATCTGGGCTACTACTACGGGGCAGGTGTATATGATATAAATATCAATGACAACAAATACAACATATACCTCAGCGGCAGACCGGAAGGCCAGCCGGCAGTGATAGATTCGGTTGAGTCATTCGGTCTTGGCATCTCCATAACCAACAGCCTGTTATCTTCAGGCTCAAGCAACAGGAGTGAGCTCTATGTTGCACCCTATGCTTCCTCAGCAACGCTTACGGGCAGCGTGCCGGCTGACTCCGGCATAGTCTTCAGGGCATCCATCCCCGATCCTCCGATGGCCCTGGTCAGGGAACTTGATGCAGCGTTGCGTGCCGCCGGAATAGTCATCAAAGGTGATCCTGAACCTGCCCGGCTTGATCCTGAAGAAAAAAAGAGTGTCACAATTGCAGTTGTCAATTCCCCTTCACTGGCTGAGATAGTAAAGGTCACCAACCATGAGAGTGTCAATATGTACGCTGAGGCTATTAGGAAACATCTCGGATATGAAATACTCGGAGAAGGTACCTTCAGAGCCGGATCGTCAGTTATCAGACATTTCCTCGATTCAATAGGATGCGAGCCCTACGAGGCTGTCATGCTTGACGGGTCAGGCCTCACTTCAAACAACAATATCAGCGCCCTGATGACCGTCAGGTTGCTGGTACATATGCACAACAGCGAATGCGCAGATGCCTTTATCTCTTCTCTTCCCATGGGAGCTCTTTCAGGTACCATGAAGAACTATTTCCGTGATGAATTGTTTCATGAAAGGGTTGTGGCCAAAACCGGAACTATTGCAAGTGCAAAATCGTTCGCCGGTTACTTCACAACCAACAGCGGGAGAAGGATAGCCTTTACAACCTTCGCCAACGGTTTTACGGTTCCTTCCAGAAAGATAACCGACAACATGGAAAAGATTGTAAGGGAGATCATAATTAATTACTGAGGTGCCAGGAAACCGGGATACCTTTTTTTTAATCCAGGCTGTTTCGTTTTAATATACTTTAACACAATGGCTTCAATAAACCCCTAATTTTGCGGGTCAGGAAATTGAATATTTCAGACAGATGAAACTTGCATGAGTGGCAACTCACAAAAGGATATGACTATGTTTTTCATGCAGGTTTTATTGGACGGATGGCATAAATATCAAATAATCTAATGAAGAAGGGAACAAAAATAGCCCTGTGGATCAGCATACCTCTGGTTCTGCTGATCTGGTTCACAGGACCGCGCATAGGATTATGGGGCAACAGGGACCTGAAAAAGAAGAATGAAGCAAATGCTTCACCGGCTCCTGTGCAGGGACAAGCAAGACCAGCTGGACAGGGCGGCGGACAGCTCCCCGTGAACGGAACCATTGCCAAACCTTCCTATCTGACCAGCGGAATAAGGTCAGCCGGCAGTTTGCTGGCAAATGAGGAAGTGGATATTGTCAGCAAGGTATCAGGCAAGGTAACCGGCGTCTTCTTCAGGGAGGGCAGCAGGGTAAGAAAGGGAGAACTGCTGGTGAAAATTTACGATGAAGACCTCCAGGCTCAATTGAGACGTGCCGAGCTGCAGGAAAAGCTCCTGGCGGAGAAGCTTGAACGCCAGAGAGTGCTGCTCTCGAAAGATGCCGTCAGCAGAGAGTCTTTTGACCAGCTGCAGACAGACTATAACGTCATCCTCGCAGACATGAACCTGTTGAAGGTGAGAATTGCCGAGACAGAAGTAAGGTCACCCTTTGACGGGGTGGTAGGCTTCCGATATGTCAGTGAGGGCACCTATGTCACCCCCAATGTGAAGATAGCGCACCTGATTGACCCATCAACACTTAAGCTGGAGTTCGCAATATCAGAAAAATACATCTCAGAGGATCTGATGGGTAAACGCATATCATTTGAGACAGAAGGGTACCGTGATGAGTTCTTTGCCACAGTCTATGCAATCGATTACCGTATAGACGAGACAACCAGGACCATCGGGCTCAGGGCACGATACAACAACAGTGACGGACGGTTAGTGCCGGGAATGTTCGCATCCCTGACACTCATCACCGATGAAAAACAGAATGCCATCCAGGTACCTACTGAGTCCATAGTACCTGAAATGAATGAAAAGAAGATATGGGTGGTCAGAAATGGCAGGGCATTCCTTATTCCAGTGGTCACCGGAACACGGACTGCAACAATGATAGAGGTTCTCTCGGGACTGTCAGCAGGAGACACAGTACTCACAACAGGACTGATGCAATTAAGGGACAACATGCCTGTCAGAATAACTGTCACCGATTAGTGCCTGCACTGCCTGGCCATTGACAACTGAGGAATGAAAAAAATGAGTCTATCGTCATTAAGCATACAGAGACCGGTACTTGCCACGGTGATGGCGCTGGTTATACTTATCCTGGGAGGAATAGGATACACCTTCCTCGGGGTCAGAGACTATCCCAGTGTTGACCCTGCCATTGTGACCGTATCAACCTCCTTCCCCGGAGCAAACTCAGACGTTATTGAGACACAGATCACTGAACCGCTTGAATCCGCCATAAACAGTGTTCAGGGCATACGCTCCATATCAAGTTCAAGCAGTGACGGATCATCACGTATCACTGTTGAGTTCAAGCTTGAAGTGGACATGGAGACAGCGGTGAATGATGTGCGTGACAAGGTCTCGGGAGCAATGCGCCGATTGCCACAGGATGTTGATCCTCCGGTGGTGCAGA
This sequence comes from uncultured Rikenella sp., assembly GCA_964627825.1. GTDB lineage: Bacteria > Bacteroidota > Bacteroidia > Bacteroidales > VadinHA17 > SR-FBR-E99. Next base: position 7,986 of record CAZVLJ010000012.1, read on the forward strand.
AGGCAGACGCTGACGCTCAGCCAATTTTTGCGGTTACTCTTCGCAGCGACAGCAGATCAATCATAGACGTGAGCACCTATGCCGAGATAAACTTCAAGGAAAGGATGCAGACCATCTCGGGTGTCAGCGCCGTTGGAGTATGGGGATCCAAAAAGCTATCCATCAGGATGAAGATGGACCCTGCCAGGCTGGCTGCCTACGGCCTCACTCCCCTGGATGTGCGGACAGCCGTAACACGGGAGAACATTGAACTGCCGTCAGGAAGGATTGAAGGTGACAATACCGAACTGACCATCAGAACCCTTGGCAGGCTCCGCACGGTGGATGAGTTCAATGACCTGATCATCACCAAGAACGGAGACAGGGTGGTCAAATTCAGCGATATTGGCATAGCCGAGATCGACGCCGAGAACATACGCTCACACCTGACATCCAACGGGAAACCTGCCGTTAACGTAGTGCTTGTGCCACAGCCGGGAGCAAACTACATTGACATAGTTGATGAGGCACTGGTGATGCTGGAAGATCTCAAGAAGGATCTCCCTGAAGATATCACCACAGAAGTACTTTTTGACAATACAATCTACATCCGTGAATCCATCAAAGAGGTTAAGAACACCATCTTTATTGCATTCATGCTGGTGGTGCTGGTCATATTCCTCTTCCTCCGCAACTGGAGGACCACCCTGATACCGGTCATTGCGATACCCGTAGCACTCATAGGAGCCTTCTTCGTTATGTACATGGCAGGATTCACAATAAATATCCTCACCCTCTTTGCCATTGTTCTGGCTATCGGCCTTGTTGTGGATGATGCGATAGTGGTTGTTGAGAATATCTACACCAAAGTGGAGAGGGGAATGAAGCCCAGGGAAGCAGCACTCATGGGATCACGGGAAATATTCTTTGCCATCATTGCTACAACTGTTGCCCTGATAGCTGTCTTCTTCCCGATAGTCTTTCTCCAGGGGGTAACGGGAAGGCTATTCAGGGAGTTCAGCCTGGTGATAGTGGGGGCAGTGATAATCTCATCCTTCCTTGCGCTGACACTGACACCCATGGTCTCTTCACGGGTTCTGAAACATAATGCCATGGAAGGTCGCTTCTACCGTGCCACCGAACCTTTCTTCAGCGGGATGATCAATCTCTACCGCAAATGGATTACAGGCTTCCTCAAAAGACGATACTGGGCACTTATAATTATTGTAGCAGCAGGATTGCTGATAGGCCTGTTCTGGTCTATTCTCCCGTCAGAGATGGCTCCGCTGGAGGACCGCGGGTATGTCAACATAAGTGCCCGTGCCACAGAAGGCACATCGTATGAATACATGACTGACTACATGGAGACACTCTACCCGGTTGTGCAGGAGGAGATACCCGAGAGTGACAATATCATGATGATGGTAGGCATGGGAGGAACCAATTCGGCCAACATGAGGGTAAGGCTTCTCGACCGCCGTGAACGCAAGCGGTCACAACAGGAGATAGCAGCAGCTCTCTCCCCCGTCCTCAGGCAGTACACCGGGGCAAGGACCATAGTATCGCAGCAACAGACCTTCGGGTCACGCCGCGGCGGCCTGCCCGTACAGTACGTGATTCAGGCCAAGAACCTGAATGACCTTAAACGCGTCCTGCCTGACTTCATGGCGGAGGTATCGGAAAGCCCCTACTTTTCTGCCAGTGATGTTAACCTCAAGTTCACCAAACCGGAGCTGACCGTTCTGATCAACAGGGAAAAGGCTTCCATGATGGGCGTCAACGTACAGAACATCGCCCAGACACTGCAGCTCACCATGAGCGAGCAACGTATCGGATACTATATCTTCAACGGCAAACAATACCAGATATTCAGCCAGTTTGACAAGTCGAAGCGGAATGACCCCTATGACCTTACCAGTTCCTACGTTAGGAACGACAAGGGCCAGCTCATTCAACTTGATAACATTGTGGAGATACGTGAGAGCAGCCTGCCACCACAGCTTTACAGGTATAACAGGTTTGTATCTGCCACTGTGTCAGCCGGTCTGGAAGGAAGATACACGCTGGGTGAAGGGATTGAGGAGATGGACAGGATAGCCGCAAGGGTGCTCGACGAGAATTTCAGCACCACCCTTTCAGGCGATTCAAAGGATTTTGTGGAAAGTACCTCCAGCCTGTTGTTCGCCTTTGTACTGGCCGTAGTGCTTATCTATCTGGTGCTCTCGGCTCAGTTCGAGAGTTTCCGTGACCCGGTAATCATCCTGGTCACAGTACCGCTGGCACTGATAGGAGCCTTGTTCATCATGGCTATAACCGGTCAGACCCTGAACATCTTCAGCCAGATAGGCCTGATAATGCTTATCGGCATGGTGGCCAAGAACGGTATACTGATAGTTGAGTTTGCCAACCAGAGACAACAGGCAGGGCTGAGCGTAATGGATGCCGCCCGCGAGGGCGCCGTCTTACGATTCCGCCCGGTACTGATGACGAGTCTTACAACCATCCTCGGCATTTTGCCACTGGCACTGGCCACCGGCGCAGGCGCCGAAAGCCGGATATCCATGGGGGTTACCGTGGTGGGCGGCATGTTCTTTGCCACATTCCTTACCTTATTCGTTGTACCTTCCATCTACAGCTACCTGGCAGGAAAGAAAAAAGCAGAAAAAACCAGCAATGAGCAACCCAAGGCTTAAGACAATGATACTGTTTCTCCTGATCCCGTTGTTTGCAGGAGCACAGAAGACAATGAACCTCGACGAGGCTATCATGGTAGCCCTTGAAAACAACTACTCACTTAAGATCAGCAGGAACGACGAGTCCATTGCACAAAACAATGTCTCCCTGGCACCATTCCTCCCAACCATTACGGGAACAGGCAGACAGTCGCAGACAGACAATAACACCAAGTCATCATCTGCCATTTCTGAAAGTACAAGGAATAACCTGTACACGGCGGGCGTAACACTGAACTGGAGACTCTTTGACGGCCTGGGGATGTTCACCGACTACAGCAGGCAGCAGGAGATGCTGGCCATGAGCAGCCAGAGGGTGAAGATCAATGTTGAAAACCTCATAATGAGAGTATGCTCAGAATACTACAATATTATCGTTCAGCAGAACAGGATGCAGTCAGCCCTTACCTCGCTCACACTCTCACGGTCAAGGTATGAGAACGCTGAAGAGAAATATTTCCTGGGAGTGATCTCAGGGCTCGACCTGCAGCAGGCACGTATTGACCTTAACGCAGACAGCTCGGCCGTACTGTCCCAGCAAGAGACAGTGATCAGTGCCTATATCCGGATGACTAACCTCCTTAACGCAGGGCATGAGATAGACTTCAATATTAATGACACCATTATTCTCGCACCTGAGATAGATGTCGATTCGCTCCGCGAAAGGACACTGAAATACAACAACCAGCTCATTCTTGCGCGTCAGGGTGAAAGGTTGTCAGATTTCGACCTGCAGTCAGTCAGGGCCGACCGTTATCCGACCCTCAACTTCAGCACGGGATATAATTTCTCTCGGAATGAATACCCCTGGCAGGCAGATTCATACAATCAGACCAACGGGCTGAACTGGGGGTTCAACATGTCATGGAATATCTTCTCGGGTTTGGAGACCAGCCGCCGTATTGCCAACGCTAAGATAGAGGCTGAGAGCAGCAGGCTCTCCTACCTCGATATAGAGAACGAGATACTGGGTGAACTTGACCTGTTGTATAATACATACCGTAACAATATCATAGTAGCCAGTTTTGAAACCCAGAGTGCAGAGGTTGCACGGGCATCGCTGGAGATAGCCATGGAGCGCTACCGCCTCGGATCGCTCTCTGGACTTGAGTTCAGGGAATACCAGAACAACTATCTGAATGCTATCAACAGGAGACTGACGGCACTCTACCAGGCCAAGATATCAGAGATCGGGCTGAGGCTTCTTGCGGGAGAACTTACGGAGTAATTTTTTTTACGCTATCTCCGGAGCGGGCTTGCCGGGCTGCGCAGTAGTGCATTCCATGGTCAGATTTACCGGGAAGTGTTGTTACGCTTCTTCCGGTAAACCTGGTATCCTTTCCATGCAAGCCAGAGAACAAAGGCAGCTCCTACTGCATACATTATCCAGTCAAGGTAGGGAAGGATATACTCACGTTTGTCATAGGCAAAGTAACCTATCAGGGCAAGTATCACATTCCATATCGTTGCGCCCAGGAAGGTGTAAAGCACGAACGTTCGTATCTGCATCCGGGAAAGCCCGGCAGGGATGGATATCAGCTGCCGTACCGCAGGCACGAGCCTGCCAATGAAAGTTGAAGCTTTACCGTGCTTGACGAAGTATTTCTCGGCTCTTTCAAGGCTTTCCCTGGTAATGAGAAGCAGATGTGCCCATTTGGTATCTGCAAGACGGTACAGTACGGGCCTGCCGATCCACAGCGCGAGGTAATAGTTTATTACAGCCCCTGTCATAGCGCCGGCGGTGGAGGAAAGAAGAACACCCCACACTGTCAGCGTCCCCTCCCCTGCCTTCCATGCGGCAAAGGGAACCACTATCTCTGAAGGGAAGGGTACAAATGAACTCTCGATTGTCATAAGTAGGTATATGGTCAAGTAGTTAAGGTTGGCCATGTACCAGTCAAATACGATCTGAAATATCTCCATAGTTTAAGTCTGAAGGTCTGGCCGTCATGCGGTCGTGCAGTCTTGCCGTCGTGCGGTCTTGCCACTGTCTAAGCATCAATATTAGCATACTTCGCATGCCTCTCAATGAACTCCCTCCTTGGAGGCACTTCGTCACCCATCAGCATTGAGAAGATATGGTCAGCTTCAGCGGCGCTGTCTATTGTCACCTGACGCAGAGTACGCGTCTCAGGATTCATGGTTGTCACCCACAATTGCTCCGCATTCATCTCGCCGAGACCCTTGTATCTCTGGATGGCTACGGCCGACTCCTTTCCCTGACCCAGTTCCTGGACGGCTGCGTCGCGCTCCTCATCTGACCAGCAGTATCTTTCTGCCTTTCCCCTTCTGACAAGGTAGAGAGGTGGAGTGGCAATATAGATGTGACCATTCTCAATCAGCTCTTTCATGTACCTGAAGAAGAAGGTCATGATCAGAGTGGTGATGTGTGACCCGTCAACATCAGCATCGGTCATAATGATCACCTTGGCATACCTCAGTCCGCTGGTGTTTAAGGCCTTGCTGTCATCTTCAGTCCCGATTGTAACCCCCAGGGCCGTGAAGATATTCTTTATCTCCTCACTGTCAAAGATCTTATGCTGCATGGCCTTCTCCACGTTGAGAATCTTTCCCCTGAGAGGCAGTATGGCCTGAAAACGTCTGTCACGGCCCTGCTTGGCTGTTCCTCCCGCAGAGTCACCCTCCACCAGGAAGATCTCAGAGACTGACGGATCACGGTCAGCACAGTCAGCCAGCTTGCCCGGCAGCCCGGATCCGGACAGGACATTCTTTCTCTGTACAAGCTCACGCGCTTTACGTGCGGCGTGCCGTGCCGTGGCAGCAAGGATCACCTTCTGTACAATTGCCTTTGCATCTTTCGGATTCTCCTCAAGATAGTTGGCAAGAGCCGTGCTTACCGCAACATCCACTGCCCCCATCACCTCTGAGTTACCCAGTTTGGTCTTGGTCTGCCCTTCAAACTGGGGCTCGGCCACCTTGACTGAGATGACTGATGTGAGTCCTTCACGAAAATCATCTCCGTTGATGTCAAACTTAAGCTTGGATGTCAGCCCTGAATCTTCTGCATACTTCTTCAGTGTGCGCGTAAGCCCGCGGCGGAACCCTGCAAGATGGGTCCCTCCTTCAATTGTATTGATGTTATTGACATATGAATGCACATTCTCCGAGAAGGAGGTATTATACTGCAATGCCAGCTCCACAGGGATATCTCCCTTTTCAGAGTTGATGTAGATCACCTTCTCGGTCAGCCGCTCGCGGTTAACGTCAAGATACTCCACAAACTCAATCAGTCCTCGTTCTGAAAAGAACTCTTCAATAAGGGGATGAGGCTCCCCGCCATTGCCGTTCTCTGATGTCTCACGCTTGTCAGTGAGGGTAAGAAGGATGTTTTTATTAAGGAAAGCCAGCTCTCTCAGCCTGGCAGCGAGGATATCAAATTTGAAATCGATTGTCTGAAAGATTGTGTTGTCAGGCATGAATGTGGTTACAGTCCCTGACTCATCAGATTCGCCCATGGCAGCAACAGGCGCAAGGGGCTTACCCTTCTCGTAGGTCTGAGCCCATTTTTTCCCCTGCCGCATGACCTCTACAGTCATCCGCGAGGAGAGGGCGTTGACACATGATACCCCCACGCCGTGCAGACCTCCAGATACCTTGTACGAATCCTTGTCAAACTTACCCCCGGCATGAAGCACTGTCATTACTACCTCAAGAGCTGAACGCTTCTCCTTCTCATGCATCTCCACGGGTATCCCGCGGCCATTATCAATAACTGTTATGGAATTATCTTCATTTATTATAACATCAATCCTGGTGCAATACCCTGCCAGAGCTTCATCTATTGAGTTATCAACAACCTCATAAACAAGATGATGTAAGCCTCGCACCCCCAGATCACCGATATACATAGCGGGCCTCTTCCTTACTGCTTCCAGCCCCTCCAGAACCTGGATACTTCCGGCTGAATAATCATCCTGCTCCTTGCTCCTCTTCCTCAATTCATCATTCGTCATAAAAGTATTTTTAAATTGTATTTTGTGTGTATTTAATGCTTTGAAAATATGTCACTTATAAAATCACACAAAGGTAGCAAAATCCACTGGTATTGTTCCTGAAAAAGAGAACAATTCATGAAAAAATATCAACAATTTGTCACCCGTTCAGGCACTCTAGAGGCTGTACGAAATACCACCGGTCAGCATGAAGTTCCTTGCCGGATAATAATTCCATTCAAAGTAGCGACTATAGGATACATTGTTGCACCTGACCCAGAATGATATGTCATTTGTGTAACGGTATTCGATGCCCATATTCAGGTTCGGATGGAATGGCAGCCTGAGGGTCTCTTCAGGTGCTCTTACCCTTGCATACCTGTCGCCTGTAAGAATCAGGTCAGCTGAAGCAATAATCTTGTTTCTCAGGTTATATGCAGCCCCGATGGTTCCGTCCCATGCAGGTTTGTGCCACGCATACTCCTGTCCTGACAGATCATAACCGTAATAGTTGCCATCAAGTGACAGGGTCAGCTGGCGGTTGACCGGCACCTTAAGTCCGCCGTGCACCTTTAGCAGGTTGCCGTCAGAGTAGAGAGGCACAAACCAGTTGCCCGCCCCGAGCGTATCATTCATGAAAAGGAGCATGTCTTTGAAGAGGGTGTAACTGGCATCAAGTGAATAGGATGCGCTGACGTTAACTGTGCCTGAAAGGCCTGCTTTGATCCTGAGCTGGTTGTCGGTATTACGCAGGTTATAGAGGGTATCGCCGGGAAGCATCCACGGATTGACCAGTGCCGTGTTTCTTGCCTGGTTGTTCTCCAGGTAACCGTCAATGGAAGCGGTGAACCTGAGTAACTTCGGGATTACCCTGAAGGTGAACATGGCATCAGGGTAGAAGAACATATAGAGTTTGGTGTCACCGCCTACCAGCGGATCATGGTTCTCCTTGAGATCCGCGGCTATCTTTGCCCCGAAGCGGAACCGCCACTCGTCATTGCCCCTGGTGATAAAGGGAGCCAGGCTGACCAGGTTCCTGGCCTTATGGTCAATACCCCTGGCAAAAAGATAGAGGTCATACTCAGCATCTATCCCGGCGTAGAGCCCGAACATCTCAGTGCCTGCACTGAGTTTCAGTCCGGGATTATGCTGCAAGCCATTCCCCTTCCTGGTGAACAGGTTATACTTCAGGGTCGCATCCCAGATAAGCTCACTGGAGTCGGTCTCCATGGTGAAGTATCTTGCCTTGCCGGTAATGTCATAATAGAGAGACTGTATATCCTTTCGGTCCGGGTCATAACCGGTCACATCAGGATCATAACCATAGGCATGACGTGTCATTTGCCTGAAGTCGATGTCTGCATCAAACCTGCTCTTCCTGAAATATTTTCTGCCATAGAGGATAGCCTGGTTGTCAAGGAATCCGGCATGTACCCTTCTGTCATTCTCCAGCTCTATCTTGCCTGCTGAGCCGTAGGTACGGGTGAAGAGTCCTATTGCGCCGTTGCTTGACCTGTCATTGGAGACACTTATTTCCAGGAAAGGTGAGATGTATGTTCCCATCCCGAGGCTGACATACCCCTTCTTCAGCTCCGGAAGAGGATCAGGTGACAGTACTGCCGATTTGATTGGACTAACCTCGTAGACGGGGACGAATGATCCGGGGGTGAAATTGTAATCAAACCGTATCTCTACGGTGGTTGTATCTTCAGCCTCAGGGAGCAGGGCTCTCTTGTCTGCCTCATGGAGTGTCGGCTTATAGGGATTATAGAGTGTGACTGATCTCCTTATGGTCTCATCCTCAGTCTGGGCGGTGGCAACCACCGTGATCAGAAACGCTGCTGCCGTAATATATCCTTTTGTTCTCATTGTCTTCTCATTCAGTTTGATCAGTTCATATGATTCAGACGGCTGCAGGGGCTGACTGCCCGCCTTCATTCAGAGAGGCCAGCCTGGCCTTTGCCTCATTAATAATACCGTCATCAGGGATGGTATAGTAATCTATCAGGCTCTGAAGCGTTGCCCTTGCCTGGAAGGTATCACCCTTACGGACGGCTATGTCAGAAAGCAGAAGGAAGGCTTTACCCGTCCAGTAAGCATGTGGTGAACTCATTTCCACCAATTGGTTGGCCTCCTTCTCGGCGCCGTCAACATCACCTGCTATCCAAAGTAACTCGGCCACATGGTATTTTGACTCGGCACCATATGCTGTGGAAACCTCATGGGCTACCCTGCGATAGTCATCCAGCGCATCATCATTGTTGCCAAGCCTCTGGTTGGCTTTTGCAGTCAGGAATGTGGCCTCGCGGGCCAGCTCTTCAGTAAGCTTCTCCGAACCAAGGACCATCTCAGCCGAAGAGATCACCTTCTCATCATCCTCCAGGGCTGAGGCAGAGCGCATCATGCCCAGGTAGCCGAAGAGACGGTTGTCAGCACTGGCAGCATCCCTGCCAAGCCTCTCATATAATGTCCACGCTCTGCGGTAATCAGCCTTGCCATAGGTGATGGAGGCAGCTCCGAGCAATGACTGCTCCATGAACTGGTTGTTACCTACACTGATAACCTTCAGGTAGAGATCAAGTGCTTCGTCAAGGTTGCCCGACCTGTTCTGACAGTCGGCGAGATAAAACCTGGCATTGGTGGCAAAGCTGCCCGAAGGAAACTCCCTGAGATAGTTCCTGAATATCTCCGATGATCTTTCACAATTGCCCTTGATGTACTGATTCTCCCCTGCAATATATGTCATTGAGTCACGCGTGGCGGCCTCAACGTCACCCAGACCTTCAATGTTTTTCATGTAGGCAAAGTATGACTCCACATCGTCCATGTCAGTATAGGCATTGCGAAGACCGTTGACAGCATTTCGCGCCTCGGGGGTGTTCCTGTAGTTCTCAATGACTTTCTTGAACTGTGTAATGGCTTTCTCATTCTCCCCGGCATTGTAGTAGATAAGACCCAGCTGTACAATGGCAGGCGGAACAAACTGGCTGTTGGTATGCCAGGCAATTATATTTGTAAAGTCCGCTTCTCCCCGCGTGGGCTGATCCACTGCCACATATGCCCTTCCCCGTTCAAAGAGTGCATTTGGGACGTAAGCCGACTTCGGGTGACCGGTGATCAGGCCTGAAAGGGTACTTATCTTGGCTTGATTGTCATTGCTAAGCCCCTGTGCAAACCCCTTCTGGAACATTGCATAGTCAGCATCAATCCTTGCATAGTCAATCACCTTGTCATAATAGGCTATGGCTGAAGGATAGTCAGCCCTTATATAGTAACAGTCTGCAATCCTGTTACGGGCATCCACTGCAATGTCTGGCCTGGTCTCTGAGTCAACCCTGTTGTTGAAGGCCATGAAATGCGGAAGGGCTCTGGCATATTCGCCTTCATTGTAGAATACATAGCCCAGGTTGTAATCAATCAGCTCATACCCTGGCATCCGGGAGGCGTTGGGAAGAGCCCTGAAAGTCTCCCAGTCACTGACAGCTGCATCATTCCTGCCAAGTTGGTAGTTCGCCTCTCCTCTCCAATAGAGAGCCTGTTCCATCAGCCCGGGGTTCATCTCCTTGTAAAGGAGCGACTTGTCAAACAGAGTGACGGCATCAGCATACTGCTTATTGCGGAACTGCTCCACCCCCCTGTAGTAAGCAACCTTCTGATAAGCCTCCCTGAGCCTGTTATCCTTGCTGCTGATCTTTTCGAGGGAGTTGAGGGCTGCCTGGTAATTCTTCATCCTCATGTATGCCGAGATCAGATAATCATACGCCTCTGATACGTTCTCTGAGTTTGGATATCGCTGAATGTAGTTGTGGAGGGCATCTATCCCCTCGCCGAAGGGAGCATATGAATTCTCATATGCCAGTTTGGCAAAGTTAAAGAGCGCCTCCTCCTCCACCTCCGGATCAAAAGTCATTCCCGATGCCGCTGAAAAGGCCATCTGGGCTTTTTTCTTTTCGCCTGACTGAAGGTAACATGACCCGAGCATGAAATAGGCATTCTGGGTAAGGATGTCACTGCGCCCCACCACCTGGTTAAACAGCCTGGTGGCCTGATCAATGGCCCCGGTCTGATAATAGCTGAAGGCAAGCTCATATTTGTCGTTCCTGTCGCTCAGTTTGGTTCCCTTGATAAAATTCTCCAGATAAGGAATGGCTTCGGCATAGTTCCCCTTCTGGAAATGAGCGTCTCCGATAAAGCGGTAAAGCTCTGTTTCACGGGTCTTGCCGGCTTGGTCTATCAGCGCTGGCGCCATCTCCAGGATGCCGTCATAGTTCTTGTCTATGTAATATATCTGGGTTATGTAAAAAGGAACAATGCTGCCAAAAGTATCATCTCCCCTGAGCCTTTCAAATCCCTCCAGGGCAGTACCGTAAAAACCGTTCTCATAGGCAATGGCCGAGTAGTAATAGATGGCCGGGGGAGTATAGTCCGTGTCTACATCCTTCAACTCCGAGAAGAACATCTGGGCTCTCTTCGTGTCTCCTCTCCTGTAATGCGAATAGCCCAGCTTGAAGAGAAACTCCGGGAGCTCTTTTTCAGAAAGCATGTAACGGTCAGTCTGCTCAAGCCACTCAATGGCGCATGTGTAGTTGCGTTTCTGGTAGCAGTAACGGCCTGACTCGAACCGGGCCTGATTCAGCATGGGACTCTCTCCATTGCCATTTATGAAGCTCTCCATCCTGAATTCGGCATCAGGACTCATGAGCCACATTGAAGCCAGGGCAGCATGATACTCCACATCAGCCCTCGTTATCTTATCTGCATCTCTCTCACTCTCCAGCCACTTGTCAAACAGTGTGATGGCTGCAGCATACTTGGCCTTTGCAAACATCTCATACCCCCTGTTCAGAACAGAGGTCATCTCTTCCCCTGAGAACGAGACCTGCCCCTTCACTGCAGCCCCGGCCGCAATGAGTGAAACAACCATAACCATCAATATTTTCCTGTTCATAACTTTATCCTTTTATGAGCACCCCTCAAATAAGATCAGCCTGCAAACATTGCTTGCAGGTAATCAATTTATTCACAATATCTTGCGCAGATTTTCCGGCGCAGTTTCATTAGCCGTAAAAATACAACTATAATACCTCCTGAAATCCGGTTTATAATTCATTTTATCAACAGTAAGGCTGCTGATTGTTAATTCTTTTATATTTTGCACAAAAATCGTTCCGAATGGAAGAGACCACTCCCCTCGATATGATTATTGAATTGAAAAGCTGTTCGATCATGCAACAGGATCACATGGTACTCTCTGATGTGAACCTGAAGGTTGACACGGGTGAATTTGTCTATCTGCTGGGGAAGGTGGGCAGCGGCAAGACATCATTGATACGGACCCTTAATGCGCAGCTTCCCCTTACTGACGGCGAAGGATGGGTTGCCGGGTTTAACCTTCGCACATTGAAAAAGAGGGAGATACCCCTGCTGAGGAGAAAGCTGGGAATAGTGTTTCAGGACTTTCAGTTGCTCACTGACAGGTCAGTCCATGAAAACCTGGAGTTTGCGCTGAGAGCCACGGGATGGAACAGTAAGATTGCCATTGAAGACCGGATCAGGGAGGTCCTGGAGAAGGTAGGCCTTCAGAATAAAGGCTTCAAGATGCCTCATCAGCTCTCCGGCGGTGAGCAGCAGAGGGTGGTCATAGCCAGGGCCCTGCTCAATGATCCGGAGATAATCCTGGCCGATGAGCCCACCGGTAACCTTGACCCGGAGACATCAGAGGAAATACACATCCTGCTCAAGAATATAAGCAACACCGGCAGGGCAGTGATAATGTCAACCCACAAGCATTCACTTGTCAAGAAGTATCCCGGAAGGACACTCAAATGTGAAAATGGAATGCTGACTGAAACTGACACAAACGACCAGGTGATAGAACTGCTCTTCTGATCATTTAAAAAACCTTAACGGCCAGGGAAGGACGTTACGGTAAAGACGCCAATAGGTCGTCCGCTCCCCTCCGAATGATCTCATAAACAGTGCTACCGACTCCACTGAGGAGCCTGCAAAGTCAAGTACTTTTCCCGTTGCGGCGTTGCCTTTTATAAGGTGATCTATCACATGATACGATGTTCGCAATTCCCTGCTCTTCCTGCTTCCTGCCGTGAACAGCATGGTTATGCGTCCTGCCGTTTCAATGACGAACATGCCCCAGAGCAGTTTCCCTTTGGGTGATCTCACCCCCAGTAGCCTGCCCCTGCCGGACGAAGTGCAGTATTCCATCAGTGCCTGAAGACTCTTATAACTCCTGTTTTTGATGACTCCAGCCCTGTGTGCCGTGTTGTTCCTGAAGAGGGTTATCAGCTCTGCGGGTTTTACGTCATCAATTATCTCCTGGGGATAGCGGCGTGATATGTTTATATTTCTCCTGCAGTCAGTCATGTAGCTGACCCACACCTTATTATATGGCTCATCCAGCTTTAGCTCATAATTATAGCGCGGGGTAATGTTGTATCCCGGCACCTGTACTTCCTGCTCTATAGAGAGGTCTGTCAGCCGGTAATACTCCGGCAGGAATGAAATGAATTCGCGGGCCATAGCCTGCCTGTCGCCGTCAGCAGTAAAAAGACCCAGCTGCTGGAGGAACACAGGGGTGGCTATGTAATTGAATCCAATTTTCGCTGAACGTGGTATAGGGAAAAGCGCCAGGTAATCATCATCCACAAGAGCATCCCAGCCGGGAGCCATTATATCCAGGTACCATGACATTGCATAAGGCTTTACCCGGGGTATCTCATTCAGGCAGAAATCCCATCTCTCCCGGTCTATCTCACTGTTCTTAAGATAGTTGATCATGCTCTTTGCATCAACAATAATTCCTCGAAAACCCTTCTCCATCCCTCCCAGCCGTTTCCTTCATTCAGGGATGTGTTGTGCCATATTGACACAAAGAGTCCTCCCACAACCCTGGTGGCGGTAATCATCTCCTCAATCACACTGATGGCAGCTTCGGGAGTGAGGTGCATATACTGTCTGAGTGTGCCGTCCATGACCTGGAACGGAACCACTGTCAACCCTGTGATCATCTCCCTGGAGAGATCATAGAACGGGAAGGGTCTTGCCATCCCGGCTCTGAACCCTGGCTCATCATTGAACCCCATTGTATAATCATACTTTATGCCTGCCTCAGCATAATCATGATATGTCTCCGGCATCCTTAACAGCAGCCAGTGCTGACGTGCCTTGTCGGGAGAATGTCCAGTTATCGTACGGTATCGTTCAGTCTCCATCCGGAGTACTTTGGGTCTTCCCGCAGAGCGATACGAAGGATGAAGGCCGCTGCCAAAAAGGCGGTCATATTTGCGTATGATATCACCGTAATCATGGTCCCGGCAAGGAGGACTATGATCATACTCACCCTGATCACCGGTAGGGAAAAAGAAAAGGGCTTTGCTCCCTCCGGCCTGCAACTGCTCCTCAATATAGCCAAAGCTGTCATAGGGATCTTCTCTGCTACCCGTCATCGTTTTGATCCTTTCCGCCGGTCTTGCACCCGTGCCGGCAAGGCCTTTCATCAGTCCTCCCACACTCCTGAGAAGACCACGACTACGGTAGGCAAAAGGCTGATCCACATCAACGGTCACAAGTGACTCGTATTCATTATGCCTGATTGTAAGCACCGGAAAACGCCTGACCAGCTCACCGGCAAGGTATCTTGACCACAATTCCACCACCGGCATGCGGAGGAACCCGCCGCGGTGAGCCAGCGAGGCCGATCCCTGGAACCGGCCGTGAGCATCAGGTGAAAAGGGCAGATATTCCTCATACCTGGAGAGCATGTAAAAGGCAGCCGCAAAGAGATCAAAGGGTATGCTTCCGTCACTGCCGGCAAAAAAAACTGGCATACCGTCAATATATGAAACCTCGGGCAACGGATCATTGATACCGGTTGCGGAGAGAAGCCCGCAGGGGCGAATGACAAACTGGTCCTTTACCTTCTCGTCAGAGTAGATGATTGCCGGACTGGCCCCGATCTTCCTGCGGTCAATGGTTAACTCATAGCTGATGCCAAGAATTGTATCGAAGATCACTCCTGCCGTATACTCTATCCGTGGAGTGATATCCGGAGCATATATCCTCAGTTTCCTCGTCACCATATCAGCAAATTTAGAAAAAGACTGCTATCAACCCCGTCACCGGGTTCCTTATTTATTAACAGATTTTCATTCCGGAGTGGCAAATTTTACTACTTTTGTCGTCTGTGCAATTTCGTGTTCACAAATTAAACAAAACATACTATGGGCAAAGGTGACAAGAAATCAAAAAGAGGTAAGATAATCAGAGGATCCTTTGGCGTTCGCCGTCCGAGAAAAACAAGTAAAAAAGCAGTTGCAGCAGTGCCTGAAGAGGTAAAAAAGGTGGTTGAAGAGACTACCGCCGAAACTGCACCAGTGAAGGAAGCAGCCAAGCCGGCCAGGACGGCAAAAACAGCCAAGCCCAAGGCACCCGCCAAAACAGCGGCTAAAAGTACTGCCAAAAAGACAGAAAAAGAGGAAGAATCAACAAAGGCTAAAGCCGCAAAACCGGCGCCAAAAACCAAAAAGCCGGCTGCAAAGAAAGAGAAAGAATAGCAGCCTTTTTAGCTTCTTACAACAATATCACCGTACAGGGAGGGGTCACTAACAGCCTCTATTATCACGCTGTCATCGTAACGGAGTGCTCTGGTGACGGCGGAACGCATGGCTTCCGCGTCTGTGACACGTACAACCTCAGTCCCCAGAAAACGCTTCGCACCAAAGAGTGAACCGTTGCTGACCTGAACACCGTAAGGATTAACACTCTTCCATGATTGTTTAATCCTGATGAGGTTCAGCTCCCCGTCTCTGAGCACCACAATGATTATCTTCAGCCCGAGCCTGCGGACTGTCATTATCTCGCCGGCATGCATCAGGAAACCTCCGTCACCGGTAATGCACACCCATGCTCACCATTACCTGCCAGTGCAGCAGCAATAGCCGCCGGAAGGCCAAATCCCATCGAGGACCATCCGTTTGTCATTATCAGCCTGCCATCCTTTACATCACAAAATTGTCCAAGAAGATGGAGGTGTAATCCCACATCAGCAGTGACAGTGGCCGTGGAGGGAACGACCTCCCTCAACAGGGACAGAACGGTCACAGGACTGAACCCGGACACCCAGCCGGAGAAAGCTTCGATGATTTCACGCCTGATCCCGGCATCTCTCAATCGCTCTGCGATATAATCTTCAATCTTCATGATACCGCCCTCCCGGGGCGCTGAAATTTTATTTTTCTTATGTGAAAAAACCGTAAAATAATTATTTTAACCTCTGAAAAGTGTTTCAGATACACTAAACTTATCTTAACTATGCATAAAAATAAAACAGTCGGGCAATGAACAGAACATTTGTTTACGGTTTATTTTCTATTCTGCTTGCAGCCACAGGCACTTTGACCCTTTCAGGGCAGGTGACCGAAGAGGACTATGAAAGGGCTGCCAATATCAGCAAACAGTTGTCGGGAAAAGTATGGCACAGTGATATCAGCCCTGAGTGGGTTGGCGTGACAAATTTCCTTCTCTTTGAAGACCGGGGACCTGAAGGCAAGGATTATTTTCTGGCTGACCCGGCAAAGAAGACAAGGAGGAAAGCATTTGACGCCGCCAGGCTGGCCAGCGCACTGGCAGGAGCTTCGGGTGATTCCATCAGTGCGGCAGATCTGCCAATCAGGAACCTGACCATGGCTGATGATCTCAAAACCATGACCTTCGAATATTCGGGCTGGGTTTACTCATGTGATCTGAAGAGATATACCCTGAAGAAAGAAAGGGAAGCGAGGCGCCCCTTCTCATGGGGAGGAGACGGCCGATGGCCGTGGGGTTTCCGCGATGAATCCATCGGAAAGCCGGATACATCGCCCGACAAGAAAATGATCGCTTTCGTGCGTGATCACAACCTGTGGATCAGAACTCCCGATGATAGTAAGGAGTTCCAGCTGAGTTATGACGGAGGAATTGGGAATCACTATTCGGCCTCCCTCTCCTGGTCGCCTGACTCCAGGAAAATAATGGCCTTCCGGATGCTTCCGGCAGAAAAGCATATGATCTCATACGTTGAATCATCACCCGATGGTCAGTTGCAGCCTGCATATCATTCATACGAATACCCTAAACCCGGCGATGCTGTTCCACAGCGATTTCCGCAGATCTTCGATGTTGCCGGGAGAAAGCACATCATTGTTGACGAGACCATGATACCCAACCAGTACAGTCTTGAGAATTTCAGGTGGGACTCCACCGGCAATTCTCTGACCTTTGAATACAACAAACGGGGACACCAGGTTTACAGGGTGATGAGAATTGACGCAGCCACCGGGAAGATGAGCGTGGTGATAGATGAGCAGTCACCCACCTTCATAGACTACAGCGGTAAGCGATACAGGTACGATATAAAGGAGACCGGAGAGATCATCTGGGCCTCTGAGCGCGATGGATGGAACCATCTGTGGCTCTATGACGGCATAACCGGTAAGGTAAAGAACCAGATCACCCGCGGCGAATGGGTCGTCAGGGGTGTGGTGAGTGTGAATGAGAAAGAGCGTACAATAATTTTCAGGGCATCGGGACGCGAAGCCGGTGATCCTTACCTCATCCATTATTACCGCATTGACTTTGACGGTTCGGTGCTAACTCACCTCACTCCGTCAGACGGCAACCATGATGCACTCTTTTCAGACAATGGAGAATATTTCGTTGATACATGGTCAAGGGTTGACTTGCCTCCTGTCTCTGTGGTACGCAGCAGTGCCGACGGCAGCGAAGTGATGAGGCTTACCGAAGCGGATATCAGCGGGCTCCAGGCCGCCGGCTGGCAGTTCCCCGAGGTATTCACCGCCAAGGGACGCGACAGCGTGACAGATATATGGGGTATAATTATCCGGCCTCTAAATTTCGATCCTTCACGTAAATACCCGGTGATAGAGAATATATACGCCGGTCCGCACAGCAGCTTCGTGCCGAAGTCATTCCGCCCCACCTTCAGCAATATGAACTCACTGGCTGAACTGGGTTTTATTGTGGTTCAGATTGATGGCATGGGAACCTCTAACAGGTCGAAAAAATTCCATGACGTAGCCTGGAAAAATATAAAGGATGCCGGCTTCCCTGACAGGATATTATGGATGAAGGCTGCCGCGGAGAAATACCCATACATGGATATTGAACGTGTAGGTATCTACGGCACCTCGGCAGGAGGCCAGAACTCCACCGGCGCATTGCTCTTCCACCCTGAATTCTATGACGCTGCCGTTTCTTCATGCGGATGCCATGATAACAGGATGGACAAGATATGGTGGAATGAACAGTGGATGGGATGGCCTGTTGACCAGAGCTACGCCGAGTCGTCAAACGTAGAGAACGCCTGGAGGCTGAAAGGCAAACTGCTGCTTATCAACGGAGAGATGGACAATAATGTTGACCCCGCTTCAACCACCCAGCTTGTGAATGCCCTCATCAAGGCAAAAAAGGACTTTGACTACCTGCTGGTGCCAGGGATGAAGCACAGCAGCGGCGGAGATTATGGCGAACGGAGGAGAATGGACTTCTTTGTGGAGCATCTACTGGGAGTAAAACCCCCTGACTGGAACAAGAAGGAGAAATAAAAAAAAGCGATATTTGCAGTCTTATCTGTTTCAGATGACTGACCGACATGCCAACACCATCATATGGGCTATAATAACATGCCTGATGTGGTCAACAGCCTATCCCTTCATCAAGGTGGGGCTGCAATATTCAACTCCCGTTCATTTCGCCGGCACACGCTTTTTACTGTCGGGACTGATGATCCTCCCTTTTACGGTAAGGCCCCGGGAATATATCAGGATGCTGATAGAGAACCGCAGCCTGGCCATATGGGTTACACTCCTGCAAGTGTTTATCAATTATATGCTGTTCTATCTGGGCATGGACCGCGTGCCGGGCGCCCTGGGAGCAGTGATAGTCGGCTCACAGCCCTTCGTGACGGCCATCGTTTCCAGGATAATGATCAGGGAGGAACGCTTTACCCGTGCCAAGGTCACCACAATCATTCTTGGCCTGGCCGGCATTGTGCTGGTAAGCGCAGGCCGTCAGGGATTCCGGTTTGGACTTCCGGGTGAGATGCTTGGAATAATCATGATCTTTATAGCCAATATCTCCACTGCCACAAGTAATGTCCTTGTATCCAAAAACGGAAAAAACATGAATCCCCTGGTACTGAGCTCATTCTCACTCTTGGTCGGAGGAGCGGCGATGTTTTTGTTGTCGTTCGGTATTGAAGAGGTGCCTTCAAAACCAGATTTCCCGCTTCGCTACTGGCTGGTTCTCGCGTGGCTCTCATTCATGTCAGCATTTACCTTCTCAAAATGGTACGTGCTGCTGAAACGTCCCGAGGTGAAGGTGAGCGAGCTTAACCTTTGGAAATTCATCATTCCTGTGTTTGGCGCCATTCTGAGCTGGATGATCGTACCGGGTGAGAAGGCCGACTGGGTGACCATCGCCGGGATGGCAATCATCTCCATCTCGCTCATATGGTTCTTTGGCGTCACCGGCAGACGTGAGCGCAGGGTTGAAGAGATACCCGCCGGACCGGTAGCCAAGTAAGCCGGCAGTCTTCAGTCTTCAGTCTTCATTCAGTCAATGAGTTAGTGACTGCTGACTGCCAACAGCCGACTTACAAACTACTGCTCATCTCCCTTTATCCCGTTTATTTTGAAGAGCTTGAACAGCTCCACCACAGGTATCGGGGCCAGTGCCATCAGGATCACGATTATCCAGTGCTCGCGGTCCATGACTGCCAGACTGAAAGCATCACGCACAGGCGGAACCAGCAGGACTATCAGTCCTATCACCGCAGATCCCAGAATACCCCATATTAGGGCTTTGTTCTTCAACGGATTGAAAAGGAATGAGGATTTCTCATTCGAGTGCAGGTTGCGGACGTGCACCAACTGCGCAAACATAAGGGTTGCGAAGGCCATGGTACGCCCGAGCTCCTCACCGCCGTCACGCAGTCCCATGATATATGAAACCAGCGGTATACAGCCAATCATCAGCCCCTGGTACATCACACGCCAGACCATGCCCCTGGTCATGAAACCCTTTTTGGTGCTGCGTGGCTTACGTTTCATAATACCCTCTTCAGGTGGATCAACGCTCAGCGCCAGCGCCGGAAGGCTGTCAGTGACCAGGTTGATCCAGAGGATATGTATCGGCAGCAGGGGCATGCCCATATTAAATATTGAAGTCACGAGAATAAGGAAGATCTCACCCACATTCGTTGAGAGAAGATACTGAATGACTTTGAGTATGTTGTCATAGATTCGTCGCCCCTCTTCCACGGCAGAGACGATGGTGGCGAAGTTATCATCGGTGAGTATCATGTCAGCGGCTCCCTTGGCCACGTCTGTCCCCACTACCCCCATTGCTGCGCCTATGTCAGCCTGTTTGAGCGCTGGCGCGTCATTGACACCGTCACCGGTCATGGCCACCACCTCACTGTGACTCTGCCAGGCCTTTACGATGCGTACCTTATGCTCCGGTGCCACACGTGCATAGACGGAGATGCTGCTGACAGATGCAGCCAGCTCTTCATCACTGATCTTCTCAAGCTCCGTTCCGGTTACTGCCACATCTCCCTCGCGGTAGATACCAATCTCCCTGGCTATGGCCAGGGCAGTGCTCTTGTGGTCGCCGGTAATCATCACAGGCCTTATGCCGGCCGTGTTGCATCTGGTCACAGCTTCCATCACCTCAGGCCTCGCCGGGTCAATCATGCCCAGCAGGCCCGTAAAGACAAGTCCGTTTTCCAGCTGTCCTATCGTCACCTCCTGCGGCGCCTCGTAACAATCCTTGTAAGCCATCGCAAGCACCCTGAGAGCTGCATTGGCCATCGCCTCGTTGGCCTCACGGATCTGTTCAATGTCATCACTGCGAAGAGGCATTACCTCTCCATTTATGATAATCTTGTCACATACGCTGAGCACCTCATCCAGTCCGCCCTTCACATTGACCCTTGTCTCTCTCTCCCCCATCCTGTTGACAGTGGTCATCCTCTTCCTCTCTGAGTCAAATGGTATCTCGGCCACCCTTGGATATGACCTCTCCAGCTCGTCCTTATGGATATTGTACAGCACCCCGAAATCAAGCAGGGCAGTCTCTGTAGGGTCACCGGTAAATGTGAACTTGCCATCCTCGTTGACCTTCATGGTGGCATCGGCACAGAGCACCGAGATGGATAGCAGCTTCATCTCCTCGTCGTTAAGCTTGCTGCCCGGCGCACTCCGGTTGATGACATCATGCTTATGATTGACATATGCTTCAACCACCGTCATACGGTTCTGGGTGAGCGTACCGGTCTTGTCCGAACAGATGACTGTGGAGCTGCCCAGGGTCTCAACGGAAGGCAGGGTGCGTATTATGGCGTTGCGCTTCACCATGCGCTGTACACCCATCGCCAGTACAATGGTTGAGACGGCAGGCAACCCTTCCGGTATAGCCGCCACGGCAAGGCTCACCGCGGTCATGAACATACTCATCACCGAGTTACCGTACAGCACCCCCACAGCAAATATCACCGCGCAGATAGCAAGGGCCACTATACCCAGCATCCTCCCAAGCTGGTTGAGTCTCTTGCTCATGGGAGTCTCAGTGTCACCTGCATGCTGTAGCATATCAGCTATCTTACCCACCTCTGTCTGCATCCCGGTGGCAACAACCACTCCCCGTCCGCGTCCGTAGGTGACCATGCCGCTTGAGAAAGCCATGTTCTTCCTGTCGCCCAGCGGGATGTCATCCCCCTGAAGCGCCTCGGTGAGCTTGCCCACCGGGACACTCTCGCCGGTAAGAGATGATTCCTGTATTTTAAGATTAACCGCCTCGGTAAGCCTTATATCGGCCGGGATGACCGCGCCTGTTTCAAGGATGACAATATCTCCCGGCACCAGCTCCCGTGTGTTCACCTCTGTAATTGCGCCGTTGCGAAGCACCTTTGACAGCGGCGAGGCCAGCTCCTTCAGCGCTTCGAGCGAAGTCTCGGCCTTCTTCTCCTGAACGGCCCCGATAAGAGCATTGACGATCAGGATGCCCATTATGATATAGGTATCGAGCAGGCCCTCTCCCTCCATTATACCAACAACACCCGATATTGCTGCTGCAATGAGCAGTATGATGATCATGAAACTCCTGAACTGCTCCAGGAACATCCTGAGAAAACTTTTACCGGCTTTTGATACCAGCTGGTTATATCCATACTGTTCCAGCCTTTTCTTCACCTCTGCTGTGGTGAGACCGGAGGATTCGCTTACGCCCAGCTCACTGATCAGTTCGGCGGCCTCTCTTCTGTAATATTCTGCCATATTGTTTATCAGGTCAATTCTTCAATTGATTCATGCCACTGCCTGCACCTTACCGCCTTTGTCAACCACATGAATAACCGGAGCTTCAGTGCGTACAGCCAGCATAAATTTAGTCCGCAAAATTAGAAAATTTACCCGATTATGCATAAAATTCCGGACCTGAATGCTTTGTGGCTCAGACCTGAAGTGAGAATTGGATGGCACATCCTCAATCACGCCGGTTACCTCACATGTCGCATCACCCGTCGTGAGGGTCTTGCCTAAGGGATCGTCCTCCCCGAAATACCTTGCTGCAACTGTTTCAGTAAGTACAATTTTATTTTGTGCCAGAAGTGCGCTCCTGGCATCTCCACTTAAAACCTTATAAGTGAATATGTCAAACAGAGCAGAGTCAGCATAGAAGAAGTATTCCTCAATGAATTCCCTGTCTTCATGCCTGTAAATGGCACGGGGCATGTTGATGAACCTGACACAGGCTTCAACCTCAGGGTAATCCTCGATAACCTTCGGCCCGAATGGTATCTGTGCAACAACCCGCGTGAACTGATCGTCCCGCTCCGGTTTCTTAGATGAGACCCTGTAGATCCGGTCAGCCTTTTAATGATAACGGTCATAGCTGACCTCATCAGCAACATAGATCAACAGAAAGAGGGCACTGGTTATTCCAGGGTAAGCCCGAGAACACTCAGGAAACTGTACCCTGGATGCTTCATTATATGTCTGATAGCTGTCTTGACAAGGTTCCTGAACATATGCTTCGATTTTAGTCATAAAACTAATCCTGATGAAAGATCAAAATGGTTTAGTAAAATTTTTTATTACCTGATTAACAGAATATTAGCCTTAGTATCAATGCGTGATTGTATAATAATTTTACATAAACTGTCCATTTATTTTACACTTTCCCGATAACTCACAATTATACATTATTGATTTTCTGCTACTTACAAGAGTGGCACACTCTTTGGTTTTCAGAAAGTAAAAGTGAGCATTGAAATGAAGTATCTGAAGCGTATCATATTGATCCTGGCGGTTGTTCTTCCGCTTAAGCTTAACGCCCAGGAGGAAAAATGGACCCTGGGTGATTGCATAGGTTATGCCCTTGAGAATAATATCGGGTTGCAGAGACAGGAATTACTTACGGAAGCTGCCGGTGTAGACCTGGTAAAAGCCAGGATGGATCTGCTGCCAGATCTTAACCTGGGTTCTGATGCGCGCGTCGGTTTCGGGAGGTCCATAGACCCGGTAACAAACCTTATCACCTTCAAGCAGAACATTAGCAATTCATACTCCCTCAACTCGTCTATTGAGCTCTTTAACGGTTTTGCAACTCTAAACACCATTGCTGCAAACAAATTCATGCTTAAGGCAGGGATAGAATCGGAAAAGATTGCCCGGAATTCGCTGATCATTGAGATAATGGGGCAGTACTACCAGGTTGTCTATGCCAGGGGACTTGAAGCTGCAGCAAGGATGCAGCTTGAGCTTTCGGAGAGACAGCTTTTCCGGATAACCAGGATGGTAGAGACCGGCAAGGAATCGGTTGCACGCAAATATGAAATGGAGAGCCAGGCTTCAGGTGACAGGCTCACGTATACCATTGCACAGAACAATGCCAGCCAGGCAGTTACACAGCTGAAGCAGATGCTGCAGTTATCATCCGGAGACTCATTTGACATACAGCTCCCTGACATTGACAATATGCTGGTAACCGACAAAACTTACTTCGCGGACAGTATCTATGCCCGGGCATCACAGCTCCTTCCAAGGCTGAGAGCCATTGAGTATGAGTTGCATGCATCTGAAAAGCAGGTCGCAGCAGCCAAAGGCCTCCTGGCACCCGGGCTGTCGGTCGGAGGCTCAATCTATACCGGCTTTTATAAAGTACTGGGTGAAGATACTGCAGAACAAGCCTCATTTTCAAGCCAGCTAAAGAACAATAACAGCCAGGCTGTCTTTCTCTCGCTTAACATACCGATCTTTAACAAATATTCGGCCAGCAGGAACATTAAACTCGCAAAAATAAGGAAGAACGACAACGAGCTTCGCCTCGAACTCGAAAAGAACAACCTCTATAAAGAGATTGAAGACGCCTGTCTCTCATACAACCGCGGTAAGCAGGAGTACCTGGCCGCGGAGGCCAACCTGGAATTCAACAGGAAATCATATAATGCCGTGGAAAAGAAATTCGAATCGGGACTGGTCGACGTTACCGATTACTCTGCGGCCAGAACAACCCTCTTTTCGGCAGAGACCGAGGCACTCAGAACCAAACTGCAATTAATGATACGTGAACTTACAATCCGGTTCTTTTCGACAGGAGAGTATGAAACCCTGGCACTTAACTTAAATCAAAACGGAAAATAATGGATACGCCACTTGAAAGAATGGATAAACCTATTGAGAAGAAGAAAGGCTTACGGGGCAAGCACATTGCCTGGATGGCAGGTGCCATTGCCTTCATCACACTGATCTATATGGCTTTTTTTGCCGAAAGGACCTCCACCTACAGGGTTGAAAGAGACAAGCTGATAATTGAGACGGTCATTGAAGACCAGTTCAATGATTACATTACCGTACCGGGTACGGTGGAACCTATCAGCACAATCTTTCTTGATGCCCAGGAAGGAGGACGCGTTGAAGAGATCCTTATCGAGGAAGGCTCAATGGTAAAGGAGGGTGACATCATCCTGATACTCTCCAACCCGGACCTGTATCTCAATATCCTCGACAGTGAAGCCCAGCTGGCAGAGAAGGAGAACTTCCTCAGAAACACCCAGATAGCGATGGAGCAGGACAGGTTGCAGATCAAACGCGAACTGCTCAATCTGAAATATGACATTGAAAGGAAAGAGCGTAATTACGAACAGAACGAGATACTGATGAAGGACAGTCTCATATCTGTGGAAGAGTTCATCCGCTCGAAGGAGGACCTCGACATGGCTATGCAGTCAAGGGTACTCTTTGTCGAGAGACAGAAACAGGATTCTGTCTTCCGCTCAGTACAGGTTGACAATCTGAAAAACAATCTTGACAATATGCGCCGGAACCTTTCACTGGTAAGGCAGAGGATGGAAAACCTGAACGTCCGGGCCACCGTCGACGGTCAGCTCGGGCTCCTCGTCCCGGAGATAGGACAGTCAATATCCAGAGGTGCCAACATGGGACAGATCAACGTTCTGACATCCTTCAAGGTGACAGCGCAGATAGATGAACATTATATTGACAGGGTCCGTACCGGTCTCACCGCAACACTGGACCGGCAGGGGAATGCCTTCAACCTGACGGTGCGCAGGGTCTACCCTGAGGTGCGAAACGGCACCTTCAAGATTGACATGGTATTCACTGACACAGTACCGGAAAACATACGCACAGGCCAGACCTATTATACAAGCCTCCAGCTGGGCCAACCCAAGACAGCAATACTTGTCCCGATAGGCGGTTTCTTCCAGGAAACCGGAGGACAATGGATTTACGTTCTGGACCCCTCTGAATCATATGCCACCCGCAGAGATATTTCAACCGGCAGAAAAAACCCGAAGTACTACGAGATAATTGAAGGACTGCAGCCCGGGGAAAAAGTGATCATCTCAGGATACGACACGTTCGGAAAGAATGAGAAACTAATATTCAAAAACAGCAAATAATACTAAATGGCGAAATCATGATCAAAACAAATGATTTAACAAAGATCTTCCGGACCGAAGAAGTGGAGACAACCGCTCTCAACAAGGTCTGCCTCGAAGTGAAAGAGGGTGAATACGTTGCCGTAATGGGGCCCTCGGGATGCGGTAAATCAACTCTTCTGAACATCCTGGGACTGCTGGACAACCCCACCTCCGGAAGCTATCTCTTTAACGGAACAGAAGTTGCCAACCTGAGGGAACGTGACAGAACAATCTTTCGCAAGGGAAATATCGGCTTTGTATTCCAGAGCTTTAACCTCATTGACGAGCTTAATGTATATGAGAATGTTGAGTTACCCCTTATATACCTGAAGATGAAAACCGGCGAGAGGAAAAAGAAGGTGGAAGATGCACTTGAGAGAATGAAGATCTCGCACCGTGCCAAACACTTCCCGCAACAGCTGTCAGGCGGACAGCAGCAGAGAGTTGCCATAGCCCGTGCGGTGGTGGCAAATCCGAAACTGATCCTGGCTGATGAACCTACCGGTAACCTTGATTCCAAAAACGGCCTTGAGGTCATTACGCTGCTAAGCGAACTCAACAAGGAGGGCACAACCATAGTTATGGTCACCCACTCTGATCATGATGCCGGTTATGCCCACAGGATAATCAACCTGTTTGACGGTCAGATAGTGACACATGCACAACTCTGATAGTATCCCACTCTCATTTTAATAATCACGGTGGTGCCTGAAACGGCGCCACTGTTTGTTATGACCCTCTGATACCTGATAATAGCGGACTGAATCTTCGCAAACCGGTCATAACCCGTAATTCTTCATCTTATTGTACAGAGTCTGTCGTGTAATGCCCAGCTTTCCGGAAACAACACTGACATTATTGTCATATTTTCTCAGGCTCTCGGTTATCATCTTCCTCTCCATCTCGTCAAGTGTCATTTCCTGGATGGTAGAACGCACTCGCGATACCGTGAAGACAAAGTCTGATGGTTTAAGGATCCGGTTTTCACTCATGATAACCGCCTTTTCTATTGAATGCTGCAACTCCCTCACATTACCAGGCCAGTCGTGATTGGCAAGTTTCTCGAGAGCATGGGTGCTAATCTTCATGGGACCCTTATTGTATCGCTCAGAATGAACCCTCAGGAAATAATTGGCAAGAATGGGTATATCATCCACCCTGTCGCGCAAAGGAGGTACTTCTATCATTATTGTGTTTATCCGGTAGAGCAGATCCTCCCTGAATCTGCCCTCACCTGCCATCTTCATTAGGTCACAGTTTGTAGCGCAAACCAGCCTTATGTCAACAGGAATCTGCTTGTTTGAGCCCACTCTGACAATATGCCTGTTCTGCAGAACGCTCAGGAGTTTCGCCTGACATGAGAGAGAGAGGTTACCTATTTCGTCAAGGAAGAGGGTTCCCTTCTGTGCCAGTTCAAATTTGCCCTTGCGATCTTCCCTGGCATCAGTGAATGCCCCTTTAACATGTCCGAAAAGCTCACTTTCAAACAGAGTCTCCGTAATTGAACCCATATCAACACTTACCATCAATTCGCCTGACCTTGCGGAACGATTATGGATTTCCCTGGCTATAAGCTCCTTCCCCGTTCCGTTCTCTCCGGTTATCAGCACGTTGGCGTCTGTCCCGGCTACCTTTCTTACAATGTTCATCACGTTGATCATCGTAGGTGAAGCTCCCTGAATGATCTTTTCCCTGCCGTTATTTATGACTTTCTTCAACTGCCTGTTGTCCTCCTTAAGTGAGGATGCCTCAAGCCTGGATAGCCTGAGCTGCAGGGCATTATTGATGGTAGTCAGAAGCCTGTTTCTGTCCGGAGGCTTTAAAATGAAATCCGTCGCCCCTTCCTTTATCGCTCTGACAGCCTGACCGATGTCTCCCGAGGCAGTCACAATAACCACGCTAATATTGATGTCAAAGGCCAGTATCTCCTTCAGCCAGTAAAGTCCTTCATTGCCATTTCTGACAGCTGATTTGTAGTTTGACTCCAGAAGTACAACATCAACATTCGTTTTCCGGAGTACCTCATTAATGCTTTCCGGAGAGGAGATTGCTATAACCTGTTCGTATTCCCTTTGCAGAGTCCCTTCAAGTAACTTCAGAAAACAGCGGTCCTCATCAACAATCAGAATGGTTCCTGTAATCATAACAAAATCTTTATACAAAAGACGGCGTAAAAATTGGATTGTGTCAAATAAATAGACATTTTTTTCTGATTCTGGCAGTCCCGGTAAGGGAGAAAAGGCGGAGCCTTTAAAAATATGCTACCTGATAAAATGCAACAAATAATTCCATCGGGCGTCTTTTAGATGACGGTACCATTTTTTTTTGGCAGCACTATTATAAAACCAAAAAGTCAAGATTATGACAGTCAAACTTAAACCCAACGAGGTCGTACTTAAAGCCGGAGACACAAGTCAGGTGATAAACAAGACCACCGTAGCAGGAAAACTGATAGTCACTAATCAGAGATTGTATTTTAAGACCTTAGTGAGTGAGACGGAAAAATTCAATCTCGAGATCCTGTTTGATAATATTCTTGAAGTCATATATTTCAGCCAGGGATTATTTGCTGCCAAAGGATTAAACATAGTTACGCGTGATGGAAATACTTTTAGTTTTCCTCTCAGAAAACGTGATGAGTTTGGTCAGCTGATCAACAGAATGTACTGATGGCGGTATTATCAGCCTGATATATATCATTCATACTTAAGCGATTGTGCAGGATTGACCCTGGCGGCTCTCACAATACGATAACTGATTGTCATCATGGCTATAGCAAGTGCCACTGCAAGTCCTGCGATAAACATCGGCAGTCCCAGCTCTATCCTGTAATGGAAGCTCTCAAGCCATTTCCCCGCAAAATACCAGATCAGAGGCCAGGCCAGGAGGGCAGACAGAGAGACCAGAACCACCACTTCCCTGGAAATCACCAGAAATATTCCTGCCACGGACGATCCCATGGCTTTTCTCACCCCGATCTCCTTGGTGCGCTGTTCAACGGTGTAGGAAGTCAGCCCGAAAAGACCCAGGGCAGCAATAAAGAGGGCCAGTACGGAAAAGATGACTGCCATCTGTGCGTTCTGCTTCTCCTGCCTGTACATATTCTCAAAGTCGTCGTCAACAAAATAATACTGTAACGGATTATTGGCAGTAAACTCCTTCCACAGCTTTTCAATGTTACCTATCGTCTCTGGATAGTTCTGTGCCGACAGCTTAACAGTCATGTAGCCCCAATTCTGGTTGTCGCCCTTAAAGCAGAAGATGTAAGGCCGGATGGGATTTCGCAGGGACTCATGGTTGAAATTACTGACAACCCCGATTATCGGCATATTTAACAGGTGCCCCTCGTCACCGGGTCGTATGATCCTCGTCTGATAGGGTTGATCGAGCCCGAACTCGCTGACAGCACTCTCATTTACCAGGCAAGCCTCATTGTCGGTTGTGAAGGATTCATTAAAGAACCTTCCTGAGGCAAGGGTCATCCCGTATGTTTCAAGGTAATCGTAGTCAACCCAGTTGGTAACCAGCAGAAATGACTCATCATTCCGTCCCTCAATAAGGTATCCGTTGTTATTGTTGTTCCTGCCAGGCACAGCCGTTGAGCTGGCAATGTTCAGAACACCCGGGATCTCCTTTGCTGCATCCTTGAATGCCTTCCAGCGTGATCCGAGGACATGTGCCCTCTCTATCACTATAAGTTGCTCCTTGCTGAAGCCCACATCCTTGTTGAGCATAAAGCTGATCTGCCTGTACATCACTAAAGTACCTACAATGAGCAAAATAGAGACTGCAAACTGGAATACTACCAGGACCCTTCTCAACCTGCCGTTTTTCATGCTTCCCGAGATGCTTCCCTTGAGTACCTCATACGGATTGAACGAAGAGAGGAACATGGCAGGGTAACTGCCTGCAAGCAGCGCAACCAAAACCGTGAAGAGCAGCATTACCGGGATTGTATACCAGTAAGACAGCAGGTTAAGCTCCAGCCTCGTACCAAGCAGGTTGCTGAAGTAAGGAAGGCTCACTTTAATAATGACAAGAGCCAGAAGCAGTGATATGAACGAAAGGATAAATGATTCCGAAAGGAACTGTGCAACAAGCATGCCCCGCGTCGATCCTCCCACTTTCTTGATACCTACCTCCTTTGCCCTCCTGGAGGCCTGGGCCGTAGAGAGGTTCATGAAATTTACGGCTGCGATAAGAACAATGAGTATGGCAACGCTTCCGAAAATTATCAGGTATTTGGGGTCGCTGGCCGCCTTGAACTCCTGTTCAACAGAAGGATCCAGGTGAATGTCTGCCAGGTTCTGGAGGTAAAACTCATATTTGTTTCCCTGTGCCTCGAACTCTTCAATAGATATTCCCATATATCTCTGCAGTTCAGGACCCACATACTTAACCAGCAGATCAGTGATCTTCATCTCAACATCTGAGTGACTGGCGTTGGGATTCAGAAGAAGATAGGTACTGAAGCTGTTGCTCATCCAGTCCGGAGCCTTTGACCGGGGATTTGTCAGAAATGAGGTTATAATGTTAGCATCAAAATGTGAATTCTCCGGAATATCCGCCATAATGCCCGTAACAACATACCGTACGGTGTCTGACCCAATCTTTATCGCCTTATCGATGGGAGACTCATCACCGAAAATCCTCTTCGCCGCTGTTTCGCTGAGAACAACCTTGTGAGGAGCGTTAAGCATCCTCTCCGGATCTCCGGCGATCACCGGAATGGTGAAAAAGTTAAAGAATGATGAGTCTGCCTGAACCAGGTGGTCCTCGGTAAAAACACGGTCCTCATATTCAACTATTGTGGGGCCCGTTCCGGTCATCCTCAGAAAATCATCCACCTCCGGAAACTCATCAAGCATGGTGGGGCCCATGACGGCCGGGGTGAATGCTCCTACTATCTCCTGCCCTCCTATCTTACCGTTCAGAACCAGCCTGTATATACGGTCTTTCTTTTCATTGTACTTATCATAACTCGCTTCGTTAATGACAAAGATGGCTATGAGGAGACTGCAGGCTATCCCAATGGAAAGGCCCAGAATATTAATGATTATATACGATCTCTGACGCTTGAACGATCGTAAACTGTACTTGATGAGATTGCTTAACATACTTTAATTGATTATAATATTTGTTCTGTCTCTGAATATTAACTGACCTGCCAATAATTACTCCACCTTCAGCGCCCCGGCCGGATTGATGCGGGATGCCCTGAAAGCCTGATATCCTACCGTCAGCATCGCAATTATTATCGTACCGGCAGCTATCCCTGCAAAGACAAATATGTCCATGTCAATTCTGTAGGCGAACTGTTGCAGCAATTTATGTACTATCACCCACCCTGCCGGAAGTGCAATAACCAGTGATATCATTACCAGCACGAGGAACTCTCTCACCATGGTACCAATGACAATAAGAGAATCAGCACCCATAACTTTTCTTATTCCTATTTCGTTAGTCCTTCTCTCGGTTGAATATGATGACAACCCATAAAGACCCAGCGAAGCGATTATCAGGGCCAGCACTGTGAAATACTTCAGCAGGTCTGCCAGACGGATCTCTGTACGGAAAAGATCCTCGTAATCCTGATCGATGAAACTATACTGGAGAGGGAATTCGGGAACTATCTCATTCCAGGTCTTCTCCACAGATGCAAGGGACTCATCCGTCTTACCCGGTGTTAATCTCACAAGTATCAACCTCAGAAAGCTGGTATCCGCAAGCGCAAAAGCCATCGGTTCAATCTCCTGATCAGCCCCCTTGAAATGGAAGTTCTTCAATACACCTACGATGGTTCCCCGGAGACCCATAAACCTGAAGTTCTTCCCGACAGGATCACCTATGTCCATCAGCCTTACGACCTCTTCATTGATCAGGAAATTACCTGTTGTATCCCTTGCCATGTCAGCTGTAAACTCCCGCGAAAAATCACGTCCCGATACAAGTTCCATCTTCATTGTCTCCAGGTAATCATAATCGACCCCATTTGTCCCGATAAGTACATGCCTGTCAGGGTCTTTGCCATCCCAGTCGGCACCTCCCGAGTTGCTTCCCATCATTACAGGGTTATGGAGTGCCGCAGTCACTCCCTGAATTAACGTCTCTTTTGATAATTCTCTCCTGAGTGAATAGTACTTCCCTTTCATTTCCTCAGACATAGGTATGGCAATCAGATCCTCCTTGTCAAATCCAAGATCTTTGTTCTGAAGGAATCTGAGTTGCATAAACATGAAGACAGCTGACACAGCAATAATGACCGAAAGTGAAAACTGAACCACCACGAGGATCCTCCGGAGGATTCCGTTGCCTTTGCCGGCAAGACCCTCTCCCTTCAGTGTGGCAACAGGTTTAATTGCCGACAGATAGAAGGCGGGGTATAGTCCTGACAAAAAACCGGCAAGAATACCAATGATAATGTAACTTATTATGAATTTCCCATGCAACAGATCCGTCAGTGCAAATTCCTTCCCCGATACATTATTGAACAGCCGGAGGGACAAACCGACCAATATCAGTGCCAGTATCATCGACAGGGCAACAAGGATGAGCGACTCCGACATGAACTGGAATATCATGGTTTTCCGGTCAGCCCCGACAACCTTTCTTATTCCGGTCTCCTTTGACCTGGATGACGCCTTGGCCGTTGACAGGTTGATGAAGTTTATGCATGCTATAAGAAGAATAAACACCGCTATCAGGGAAAATATATAAATCATTATCACCGGACCCCTGGTCTCCTTAAAGCCAAACTGGGAATGAAGATGTATATCAAGAAAGGGAAAGACGCTGAATTTGGTTGTCGTGGTCGGATGATACTCAAGAACAACATCGGTAAGTTTCCTGCCGACGCTCTCCAGGTCAGATCCCTTCTCCAACTCTACATATGTGAATATTGAATTGTTGCCCCATGAATTGCTTACTGCGCCTATCTCCCTGAGGAAAGAAAAGGGTATCACTCCTTCAAAGTTAAATATCGAATTCGCAGGTATCTCCTTCATCACTCCGGTCACCATGAACTGGTATCTGTTCTCCAGGGTAACCGTTCTACCGAGAGGATTGGTGTCACCGAAATATTTGTCTGCAAGTTTTTCCGAGAGCACAATTGAGTACGGAGCGCTCAGTGCGGTTGCAGGCTCACCCCTCAGCAGCGGCAGTGTGAACATATTGAAAAGCCCTGAATCAGATGCAACTATGGACGACTCAAAAAAAACCTTATCCTCATTTCGAAAAAGAATACGGGGGAGTCTGTTTATACGAGCCTGCTCAACTATCTCCGGTATCTTTTCCTTCCATACTGGTCCACTTGGCTGTGGCGTCACCGTGACATGATATCTCGCGCCTGAGTAAAACTGATCCTCCTCCACCCGGTAGATGTTCTCAGCCTTTTTGTTGAACTTATCATAGCTGAGCTCATCCTGTACCCACAGCAGTATAAGCAGTGAAGCTGACATCCCGATAGCCAGACCGGCAATATTGAGAAAAGTAAATACCTTGTTCCGGGCTATGTTGCGTATTGTAACGCGAAAAAAATTACGGATCATGTTTTTACGATTCAGAGTCCGGCTTAAAGACGTACAAGATTCCGGCACGCTGCACGGAAGCCGTGTGTAAGATGTCCGGCCAGTCCATCCTTCTCTCCTCTGCTGAAGGCAAAGATGATCAAGACCGTACTAACGACTATGCACCTGGCCAATTAGAAATCGATTGACTCATCCTTTTACTTAATGAACCTTCCGGACATTTTTCAAAACCCGGTTGATTATCTGCTTCATATTGTCGTAATGAGATCCCTCCCAGTATATTCTGTCACAGCAGGGACATATTGTGAATCTTGAGAAGTACATGCTGGTATCTGCCTGAAGGCGGTCAATGATATCTTCCTTTCGAACCTCCTCAAGAAGGGTATTGCAATTGATACATCTTGAAAATAACGTTAACCTGTCCCCCAGGTCAAAGCGCCGGAACACCTCCGTTAGCTGTTCATTGTGGTTCTGTGACCTGATCCAGTATCCGTGCGTTACCCTGCTGTTCTTAATCAATTGCCTGTCACGGGTCAAAATGATCCGTTTTTCCCTCAGAGCCGTGTCAATTATCTCATGGTCTTCGAAAAACTTGCTGTATAAAGTATCAAATCCACATAATCTCAGGTATTTAGCCAACCTGCCCAGATGGACGTCTAGTATGAACCTGGATTCGCGCAGAGGTTCTGGCCTCAGGTGCGTCACAGCAGCAACATCAATCGATTCGAAAACCGGATAGACGGAGACCCTGTCGCCGTCACTCAGGCTCCGGGAGAAGCTGACCGAAATTCCGTTCACAAGAATGAGGTCGACTTCAACATGAGGAACTCCGATAGCCTCTACTGCATCCTTGACAGAGGGAGTGCCAGTGAATTCATATACGAATTCTGTTTTTCTCTTATTCTGAGGTAAAAATTCGTTAAGCTCCTCATAGAACCTGAAATGAGCGCGGCCCATACTTCCATTCTTTCGTGTTGATCACAGTCTCCGGGCAAGAATCTCTGACAATATGCCGGCAGACAGATGTGCCGGATTATTTTTTACTTCCGACTTTGAGGATAATACCGCCAGGTCATCGGCACCAATACCATAAACAGCAAGCCGGGGCAGGTCAAGCCTTTCGGTTATCCCGTGCAGGTAACCGATGAAACTGTCAATGTAAAAACCATCGCTCTTCCTCTTTCTTTCAGAGAACAGTTTACCCAGCAACGCA
This sequence comes from uncultured Rikenella sp., assembly GCA_964627825.1. Taxonomy (GTDB): domain Bacteria; phylum Bacteroidota; class Bacteroidia; order Bacteroidales; family VadinHA17; genus SR-FBR-E99. The sequence continues at coordinate 42,407 of CAZVLJ010000012.1, forward strand.
TATTTCTTCAGGGAGGGATGGACTTTGGGATAATCTCTCAGCTCTCTCACTGTCAACTCATTGGCAACTGCCATCAAAGTACCACAGACAATTCCGTGAGGAATATCATATATCGCTCCTATGGTTCCTGCCAATCCGTGCACCGCACCGAGCCCGGCGTTTGCCAGGCATATGCCGGAGGTGAGAGCAGCAAACGACATATCCGACCTGGCATCAATATCATCACCGTGAGTATATGATCTAAGGAGTGACCGTTTTATTGCTATGATTCCCTGAAATGCCAGGGCATCGGTATATTCATTCGCTTTCGTTGACAGATATGCCTCAGTCAGCTGCGTGAAACAGTCCATACCTGCCGCTGCCGTTATCTCCGGCGGGCATTCAAGCGTCAATTCAGGGTCCACTATTGCTACATCAGGAACAAGGTTATCATGACGGAGTGACCGTTTGAAACCGTCCTTCCCTACCTGTGAAATAACCGCATTCTTTGTGGCCTCGCTGCCTGTCCCTGAGGTTGTCGGCACAGCAATGAACGGCACCTTCGTGCCGGGATGCTCCCTGTTGCCCACCACCTCCAGGTACTCAGTGACTGATACGGTTTTACCAAGCATTGCGGAGATAGCTTTTCCCGCATCAATTACACTGCCGCCGCCGATGCTCACAACAATATCAGGCTCGCTGCCCCTTAATTTCAGCACGGTGTCATCCACTATCTGCGGGGAGGGCTCATTCCGTACGTGAACGTGCTGAAAAGTTATCCCGTTGCTCCCGAACAGGTCGAGCAGTCGGCCGGCATGATGCGAATCCATAAAGGATCTCGCCCCGGTCACAAGCAGTACCGACTTCCCGTAATATAAAATAGATCCGGGAAGCTCGCTGATCTTCCCACTGCCGAAGTATATCTTCGGTAGCTGTGCAAATTGAAAAGGGTTTACCATTTCGACCTCTCTGAAGGTTCCAGTACCTTGTACCTTATTCCCCTGCGCGGTTCCGCCATCCACTCCTGAACAGTGTCTCTCCACTTCAGATAGTGAGGCGTCTCCTTATGCAGCCTGACAGCCTCCTCCGATTCGAAGACTTCATATACAATGAACCGGCAGGGATCATCTGCCTGCTGCAAAACATCAAACCTGACGTTTCCGGACTCACCTGATGTCCCCCTGTAATTTGCCTTTATTGCTTCTATGAAATCTCCAACCTTTTCAGGTTTCACGTTTACGTGTACGCATGTTACTATCATAAATCTCCTCCCATTTGCTGGTGCAATTTATCAAAATTGATGATTGCAGCAGTCAGTATACCTCTCTTTTGGGCAACCGGGCGTAATGACTATCCACCCCCGAAAATTCTCCGGAAGCCGGACTGAAGGTTAAAATCATCTACGGCTCAACCGGCCAACGCTATCCCTTTGTACCTGCAGGCAAGACGAAGCAGCTTATGGTGATTACCCGGCAATAAAAGCAGGTGATTGCCCAATGGCCTCTCCCTGAGTTCCCTGAGTGATTCTGTAGAAAGCTCTATCTCTACCTGCGTACGGCAGGCTTCTGCCAAACGCGGTCTGCTGACAACCTTGCCGGCAGCAATGAAAGCCCGGTCAAGCTTTTCCGAGAACCTGCAGACTGTTACCTCCGACGCATTTATCTCGCCGTCAACAGCAAGTGAAATACCTGTCTCATAGTGTGTCCGCAGTGTCAGATTTTTCACAAGGTCAAAGGGAGTGGTACAGTGTGAGAGCACAAGGCTTTTGTCCGTCAGTCGGGTGGTGTTGGCCATCCATGGAACGCTGCCCGTCAGTGCTTGTATTGCCATCATGCCGGCCATGGAGGCGAGGTCTCCCTCGCATGTAGCCACCTTTCCCTCAGCGTTCAACTGTGCAAGCGCCAGACATGCCGTAACCTTGCGTTCCTGGACCAGACTGAAGCATTCCACTGCAATGGCATCCAGGTTGTTGTCCCTGATCACTCTTCGAATAAGCGTCAGCACACGCGCTGCATCTTCCAGATCCGGGAGATCCTGTCCATGAAAACGCTTCATCAGTACCCTGTCAGGCTCTGATTTCGCAAAATCAGGCAAGCCGGACCAGGGCTTCGCCTTGAGGCTGATCCCAAATCTGCCAAGGAGTGTTTCAGCAGATACATCTGATGCTACCAGCCATTCGGACACTGTTCCTGCGAGCCCGGCAACACTGCCCCTCAGTTTTTTCCAGGCACCAGTCACCGTGTGCCAGTTGTTCAGCAGCCCTGACTCAGCAGCATCGGCAGCATCGGAGAGGATAGCAACCCTGCCGTTATTGGTCATCCAGGCCATCACCTCTGTTGCCGACGCGTATGCGTTGTTTCCCCGGATACTCAGTAGCAACACAGGCCGTTCAGGGTCAGCCATGTCTATAGCCCTGCGTTCAGAACCTCCACTCATAAACAAGATAATATCGGGATGGATGTCTGTCATCCTGAAAGCTTCCGGTGGCAATAAGCGACTCATAAATTCTTCGGCCAGTAAAGCAGTCCCGGGTACGGCTCCGCTGTGCGCTGCCCATGCCACATTCAGACACGAATCCCTGTTGGCATGTATTTTGTTTCTCTCACTCATCAAATGATTGTTATCAAGTATCAAAAATAAACTATAATTTCAGATTTACGTCTGTAACCTGACGTCATGCAATGGGTCTGAAGTTGCTTACAGACAACTATAAGGATGGGTAAAAAAAATCATAATTGCAGTATTTAAGATCGGTTTTTTTATATTTACCCGCTGAAAAACAAAAATTAACAATTAGTAACCCGAATTAAAAGAAAAAGGAAAATGAAAATCAGAAGGTTTATAGTCGCCGCTGCAGGTATTGCTGCCTTTCTCAGTGTCAGTCTCAGTGCCCAGGAGCGCAATGATGTGATAGCAGTTTACAATGAAGGTGCCAAAGCCATTCAAAGTGATGTCGCTGCTGCAATAACGGCATTTGAAAAGGTAATCACTCTTTCTGATCAGGTGGGGGAATCTGCCGATGATCTGAAACAGAAGGCCGTGCAGGTTCTGCCTGGACTCTATTACAAACTGGCTGCAACAGCTTACAATGAGAAGAAACCTGCCGCGGAGATCATCTCCGCTGCCAAACTGGCTGGCACAATGGCTGAAAAGTACGGCAATGCCACCTATGGTGCAAATTCTCAGAAAATTCTCGTTAACGGTTATTACCGGATGGCAACCGAACTCTTCTCAGAAAACGACTATGACAATGCCATGCTGGCATTTGACAGTGTGCTGACACTAAATCCCGATCATATCGCCTCCATCTACAATAAGGCTTTGATCTACAGAAACCGCGAGGAGGCTGACCTCTTTGAACAAACAATTGATCTGTTCCTGACCAAACTCAATCCCGAGCAGGACGCTGACAAAGCTGCACAGGCAAAAGGCGGTGCCCTGGAGTACTTCCGGTCAGCGGGTTCAAAAGCCATCAGTGAAGACCAGCTTGACAAGGCACTGGAACTGCTGGGCAAAGCAGCAAAGTATGGCGATGACAAGACGCTCTTCTATTTCTTTGCTGACGCATATAACAAGAAAAGCAACTTTACCGAGGGAGCTGCTTATGCCCAGAAGGGACTTGATCTTGAGACCGGTGATGCAGAAGCAAAAGCCATGTTCTACTATCAGCTTGCTGTTGCACAGGCAGGCCAGGGAAATACCGGCGCCGCATGCGAGTCTTTCAGGAATGCCCAGTACGGCCCGTTTGCCGAAGCCGCCAAGGCACAGCGAACAAATCTGAAATGTGAATAACAACAGTCCGTATACACGGATTTACACAGATATTGAACGGCCTGCCAGATACCGGCAGGCCGCATTTTTATACTCTTCTCCCTGCTGGCAATCTTCATTGCCTCAATAGGCCTTATAGGACTGGTTGCATTCATGACCAATAAAAGGACCGGGGAGAGAGGGATAAGGAAGACCTACGGTGCATCGGATCAGGTTGTTCTGATCCTGCTTGTAAGAGAAATAGTGATTCTTATCCTGATTTCATCCCTGATTGCATGACCCCTGGCATGGTTCGGTTCAAGATTCTGGCTTGAGGGTTTTGCTGATAAGGCAAATGTCAGTCCGTCTATTTTCCTCATTACCACCACGGGTGTTCTGATCATCGGTTTCCTCTCCGTAAGCTACCAGACCATCAGGGCTGCAGGCTATAGCCCGGCCAATGCTCTGAGGACACAGTAAAATTACTTTACATCTGTCCCTGAGGAATCAAACCCCATCGGGAGTTGTTAAACTTGCTTAATACCTCTGACATCTGCCGGTTGCAAAGTTTCATTAATACTTCTGACTGCCGCCGGATGTGAAATTTCTGTAATTTTTAATGATATCTTCAGCAGGTACAAAAATTCTATTACATTTGCAGACAATTTCAATAAAACTGACAACAATACTTAATGAAGTCTTGTACGAGATCCATAAAACAGGCCGGTAAGAAACATTACCGACGATGAGGGATTTTGTGTACAAATACAGGCACGAATCTCAGGATCGTGCTTTTTTTTAATCATACCGGATCAAATCAATGTTAACCAAGGAGATAGTACAGATAATGAACATTGATTCAACTTCAGGAAAGGAGGTTGAACTAGCCCGCTTCATTGCTGATAATTTTCATGCGCCAGGCGCAACTCTTGAAATCCAGGATGTCGGAGACGGCACTCTTAACCTGTTTTACAAATGGGGTACACCGGAAATCATCTTCTGCACCCACCTTGATACCGTTCCTCCTTACCTGGAACCGAAGACAGAGAACGGCCGTGTTTACGGTAGGGGCGCCTGCGATGCAAAAGGACAGATAATAACAGCCTGGAATGTGTGCAGGGAACTACACGGTGAAGGTGAAAACAACTTCGGACTGTTACTGGTGGCAGGCGAGGAGACCGGGTCAAAAGGAGCCAAAGTGGCAAATACCCTCATAAAGGGTTGTAAATATGTGATCGTTGGCGAACCTACTGAAAACAAACTAATTAAAGCAGGCAAGGGGATACAGCTCTATGATGTCCGGATCAGGGGCGTGAGCTGTCACTCAGGTTACCCTCAGCTGGGTGACGATGCTATTGAGAGAATGAGATCATTCCTCGACAGACTGGCCGTAACGGACTTCCCCTCAGATCCCGGTCTCGGCTCAACAACTTATAACATCGGGCAACTCTCCTCGGGAAATTCATATAATGTCCTGCCTGATCTCGTGAGCTTTAAAATCTATTTCAGGACTACTCACGCCTCGTATCAATTAATCGAAACCATCTTGAAGAATATCTCCGATGAGTATACCTCCGTAACTAAAATCAGGGAGGACAAACCATTCGATTATCACTATGTTGAAGGCTTCGGAATTGATACAGTGGCATTTGGATGCGATGGCCCCTGCCTGACCGGTCTCGGGAAATGCCTCCTGTACGGTCCGGGCAGCATTAAAGTAGCACACACGGAAGATGAGTTCATCAATCTGTCAGACATTGAAAAAGCAATAATTGACCTTAAACAAATATTCCATACACTTAAAAAGGGGATCTGAGCGGAATGATAGTAATCAAATTTGGCGGGACATCCGTCAAAGATTGTGAAGCGGTTGAAAGGCTTATAAAGATTGTAAGCAGGAATTCATCACGGAAAACGGTTGTTGTGGTATCGGCTCTTGCGGGAGTGACCGATGCATTAATAAAGGTTGCCCGGCACGCTGCAAACGGGCATACTGATGAAGCCGTTAACCTGACCGCAGCTCTTGAGGAGAGGCACCTGCTGATGACAGGTGAGTTGCTGGCCGGAAACGAAGTTTTGCTTAATGAGACAACCGGAAATGTAAAACAGCTCTTTGGCAAACTGAATGAGATTGTCAGGGTTATCTCCATCCTGGAGGAACTGTCGGATATGTCAATGGCAAAAATCCTCTCTTACGGTGAGATTCTCTCATCAACCATCATCTTCAGGGCTATGCTGAAATCTGGCCTGAGGTGTGCATTTGCCGACGCCAGGAGCATGATTGTCACGGATGCAAAATACCTGAAGGGCGAACCGCAGACTGCTACTATCTGCCGGAAGGTCCCTGAACTGCTTGACAGGGAGTTCCTGAACAACGACGTGGTCATAACCCAAGGGTTTATTTCCGCCACTGCCGACGGAGTTGGCACCACACTTGGCAGAGGAGGTTCTGACTATACTGCGGCGCTCATAGGTATGGCCGCAAATGCCTCAGAGATCCAGATCTGGACAGATGTTGACGGAGTCCATACCACAGACCCCGGAAAAGTTGATAAAACCCGGAGCATCTCGGTGATGTCATTTAGTGAAGCAGCCGAACTATCATTTTTCGGGGCCAAAGTCCTTCACCCTGCCACCATACAGCCGGCCGTGGGAAAAAATATCCCGGTGCGGGTCCTCAACTCAATGCAGCCAGACAGGCAGGGTACTCTTATCCTTAGAGATGATGAGGTTCCTGAAAACGGAGTGAGAGCTATTTCATTCAAGGAAAATATTACCGTGATCAATGTCTTCTCAATCAAGATGCTCAATGCCTTCGGCTTCCTCACCCGGTTGTTTGAAGTCTTCGGGAAGTACGGAACATCGGTGGACCTTATCAGTACCTCCGAAGTAAACGTCTCTCTGACAGTAGATTCGGAAAGCAATCTCGAGGGAATTATTGCAGAACTATCGCAGTTTGCAGTGGTATCAGTGAGCAGGGAAAAATCACAGGTATCCATAGTGGGGAAAAACCTGAAGGAGACTACCGGCCTCGCAAAAAGAATCTTCAGTGCGGTAAGCAATTACAACATTACAATGATAAGCCAGGGAGCCTCTGACATCAACGTAAGCTTTGTTGTGAACAAGAGCGACCTGACCGCAGTTGTTCGTTCATTGCATAAAGAGTTTTTTGAATGATGAAACTTTCATGAGCAGAAACTCCCAAAGGGAACAGATTATTTAATGCATGTAAGTTCCGTTCGGCCAAGAAAATAAAAATCAGATTATCGAATGAATATTGTGATATCAGGCTATGGCAGGATGGGAAAGGAGATCTTCTCCATCCTGAGAGAGAGAGCCGGCGTTACTCTCTATACCACTGAAGAGATCTGCGAATTCGACAGGGCAACTGCATCGGAATCGGTTTGCATCGACTTCACAACCCCTGAGGCATTCAGGAACAATTACCGGTTCATTGCCGACAGCTTCAGGGCAGCGGTTATCGGGACCACCGGCTGGAGCGACATAAAGGAGGAGGTCACAGGCTACTTCCGGGAAAGAGGCACCACAATGATCCATACCTCAAACTTTTCAATCGGGGTGAACATCTTCTTCGAGATTGCCCGCGTTTCGTCAGCGCTGCTGGCTTCATCAGGTGACTATGACCCGTATATAACCGAGCTCCACCATAAATTCAAGCTTGACTCCCCCTCAGGCACGGCCGGCACACTCAGAGACATTGTGGAGAGGGAGACCGGCAAAAAGTGCTCCGTGCAATCGGTCAGGTGCGGCCATATACCCGGCACCCATAACCTGGGCTTCGAGTCAGGTGATGACCGGATAGTGCTTAAGCACGAAGCCTTTTCAAGAAGGGGCTTTGCGGCCGGAGCAATTCAGGCGGCATATTGGACGCCCGGGCTGAAGGGTGTATTTGATTTCAGAGAAATATTAAGAGAAAAATTCAATGAAGTATTACACAATGAGAGAGATTAGAGGATGTGGCACAGCACTGATCACACCATTTGATGATAATTTGGAGGTCGACTGGGACTCTTTCGGCACGCTGGTCAGAAGGCAGCTGGATGCCGGGATAGATTTCCTGGTCCTGCTGGGCACAACCGCCGAAACACCCTGTCTTGAAGATTATGAAAAAGAGAAACTGCTTGCAACTGTAACTGAGATTAATGAGAGCAAGGTACCTGTGGTGGCAGGAGCCGGATCGAACTCCACAAAAAAGGTAATAATCAACATCTCAAACCTTTCAAAACATAATCCCGATGCCTTTCTGGTTGTGGTTCCCTATTACAACAAACCCACACAGGAGGGTATCTTCGAACATTTCAAAGCCATCTCTGAATCGACCTCCGCACCAATTATCCTTTATAATATTCCCTACCGTACAGGCGTCAATATGTCGGTTGAGACAACATTAAGGCTGGCTGAACTTAAAAACATTATTGCCGTCAAGGAGGCATCAGGCAATAATGAACAGATAAGTGAAATTATCCGCCTTGCACCTGGTAGCTTTTCAGTCTTGTCAGGCAATGATGATGTGACTTTCTCCCTGATGTGCACAGGGGGTAAAGGTGTCATAAGCGTTGCTTCCAACATTGCTCCCTCCCCCATTGTGAAAATGACCGGCCTGCTGTCGCAAGGACGAGCCGAAGAGGCTGCGGTGCTGCACCACAGGCTCATGCCGCTCTTCAAGGCCTGTTTTGTTGAGAGTAATCCCATTCCGGTGAAATCGGCCCTGGCACTCAAATGTCTGATAAAAAACAGGCTGAGATTGCCTTTGACGAGGTCTGCTGTGCAGACTGACAGGCTGATGGAGAGTATTTTAAAGGATATTGAAGATCTGTAGTTCATAGAAAGGAAAGATTATGATGAACACCAGTCAACTTAAGAATGAATATGAAGAAATCGCCACATCAGGTAACGCAAAACAATCCCTGGCTCTTTTCTATAAGGTCAGGGAAGCGCTCGAAAGCGGCGGGTTGAGAGTGGCATATAAAGGCGAAGGTGGATGGATGATCAATTCCTGGGTAAAGAGTGTGATCCTGTGGGGTTTCAGATACGGGGTCATGAAGGAATCCGGAGGCGAGTCCTTCTCCTTCCATGACAAGGACACCTATCCTGTCAGGTCCTTTAGACCCGATGATTGTATCAGGGTTGTTCCGGGAGGCACCTCGGTAAGGAGCGGCGCCTACATGGCTCCCGGAACAGTGATAATGCCTCCCTCCTACATTAATACGGGAGCTTATGTTGACACCGGATGCATGATTGATTCGCACGCACTGGTCGGCTCATGCGCGCAGATCGGACGTAACGTACACATCTCGGCCGGTTCACAGATAGGAGGTGTACTGGAGCCTGTCAATGCAATGCCGGTAATTATTGAGGACAATGTTTTTGTCGGCGGCAATTGCGGGATCTATGAAGGGACAATCATTGAGGAGAGAGCTGTGATAGGGACAGGGGTCATACTTAACGGTTCTACACCCGTTTTTGACAATACTACCGGAGAGTTCCTGAGAAAAAATGATGACTCGCCATTGATAGTCCCGGCAGGTGCCGTGGTGATTGCCGGCAGCCGGCCTGTAAGGAACGGCCCCGGCAGGGACCGGGGTATCCACCTGTATTGCCCGGTAATAATAAAATACAGGGACAAGAAGACCTCCGCATCAACGGCACTGGAAGATCTGCTTAGATAGTATCCTGAAGACTGATCTCAGGGAGTCTCACCCCTGATGGTGTATTAAATCCCGGATCAGAAGTTAATTCTCATCCCAAGTGACACTACCCCTGAACTGGAGTAATTAGCTGACGGAATTTTATCAAGCTTTGTATATAACAGCACAGATGCCTCCCTGTTTGTTCTGTTTATTTCGTTACAAAGAGATTGCAGTGAGCCGGTACTGTACTGATAAGAATTAATGTATACAGACTCCGGGAAAACCCTGAACTCCGGCAAAGCTGCTTCAAGCTTTTTATCCTGCTTCTTTTT
>CAZVLJ010000013.1:0-24449 GCA_964627825.1 uncultured Rikenella sp.
GAAAATTGATAATTAAAACAACTCACCTGGTTTCCGGCGTATCGGATTATTTCAAAAAATAGCATGGAATACTTAAGAATGTACTTATGGACAAACTTTTAAGACATTGGATGAATTCACATCAGAAGAACTCCGGATACATTAATAAATTCAAACTGTAAAATAGGCAAGAACACAAATCTGCCATCATTTGATTTTAATAACTATAGATAGACTGCCGAATTTATGGCTGGAGAAACTGAGAAACATTCCGGTGCGGATCATCTGATCTGTCTTCAAAGGGATCAAGCCATCTCTTTTTGGAGGGTTAATTATCCTTAATAAATGATATAGCCATTTTATTGAAAAACAACAAATTATGTTTTATAAATTAAATGTTCAAAGCCATGAAAAGAAAAACACTATTTATTCTCTTACTTTTTTCATTCACATTGTACACTACTTACGCTCAAAATGATAACGACAGCCTTTCCATTGTGAACATATGCCGTAACTATATTGAAGGCTGGAAGGATGGAGATCTTGAAAAAATCTCATCAGCAGTCTCTCCTGAACTGGTTAAACGAACCGTAATGGTCGATATGGAAGGTAATTCATACTCATCAGGAATGAGTTATTCGCTCTTTAAATCATTCGCCCGATCTGGCAGGAGTGGAATACAAATGAAGGATTTTCTTCCGGAAGAGGAATTTCGTTTCGATGTAATAATTTATGATATCACAGGGGATTTTGCAATTACGAAAACAATAGTTCCCAAGTATGGTTTTTTCGATTATTGCCAACTTGCAAGGTTTAATGGAGAGTGGAAAATCTTTAACATCCTGTGGGGATGGATACCAGAATGACAGCTTATGGCTTACTCGTTTATATCATAAGAAGAAGAAATTAACGGATTTGGATTTCCTGAATACAGAATTATTTTTCCCGATAACTTTCTTAACCTAGTCCCTCTGCTTAAAGCAAAAAGCAAGAGAAATAAATACTTACAGTTTTGCACCTATGCACTATTTACCGTATATGCCTTTTATAATTTTACAAAATAATGACACAAACAAGAAGATCTGATGATGAATTGCCATGGGCTATCCAAAAATGGGGCTGGCGTTTCCATCACGTTGGAATACCGACAGGTGAAAGAAGAACAGGTGAAAGATATTTGCCTGAGTTGAAGTTTTTTACATCCGGATTTGAACGAAGTCCTTTTGGTATTGAATGGATGCGTTTTGATAAGGATTGTCCGTTACCCGAACTGGTCAAAACAATACCGCACGTGGCTTTTGAAGTAGATGATGTCAATAAAGTTCTGGAACAGAATAATTTTAAAATCCTGATAATGCCCAATTCTCCATGCGAAGGAGTTCGGGTCGCAATGATTGAGTCTGATGGTGCACCGGTAGAATTAATCGAATTTTCAAAATGAACAGAAAGATTCTTATTGGTTGGTTAATAATCTTTTGTTCTGCTTCGTGCAGTCAGAAAAAAAATAATCCGGTACTTGATGAGGAGTTGATGATACCGGTCCCTGATTCGGAGCTATATGTACGTATAAGGGGAGACATCAATAGTCCACTGATTATTAACCTGCACGGAGGACCCGGTGGTTATTCAGGCATCGACATGATATTAATGGGGCCAAATCTGGAGGATCACTTTCTAATCGCTTACCTCGACCAAAGGGGATGTGGCAAATCTCTGCCATGCCCGGACACCTCCATGCTCACGATTGGACAGTATCTTGAGGACCTGGATCTTGTGATTGATTCACTGCGAAAAAGATACAACAAAATGAAAGTGAATCTTATAGGAACTTCATGGGGCGGAATGTACGGCTTTTTGTACTTGCTCGATGGTAATGATGTAAAAGTCAATGCATTTGCATGTATTGACGGCAAAGTGAATAGTGAATACCAGAATACTTTTCTTATTCAATATCAATCAGAAAAGGTAAACAAGCTTTTAAGTGGGGAAATTTCCATGGAAAGAAGAACAGAACTGGAAGATATTGCGACAAGACTGGCGGAAATAAAACGCAGTAGCTACAAGGATTTTTATAAGAATGTTAACTGGATGCTCCATGAAGTATCACCCACCCTTGGCTTTAATGCCTACTTTGTTGACACTTCTAGAATTATTTCAATCAATGAGATACTTCAGGATACTGCGTTACTGAGCCTGATGAAATACACCGCGGGTGAGTATCTTGAAATTGGAGAAAAGGCGGAATTTATCAATCAGGTCTTTCTCGACAGACCAGAGTATAACGATATCAATATCGTAGAGCAACTGGAACGCATAAAGATTCCCACTGCTGTAATTCAGGGTGAGTTCGATTATGTGGTAGGACCCGGACATGCTGAACTGGTTTACAATGCACTTACCAGCCTGTCACCCCCCAAAAAGGAATTACACATTTTACCTGATATCGGACACTGTCCTGCGATTGAATGTCCGGAGGTTCTGGCAACAATACTGGTTCGTTTCTTTGGAAAACATACAAAGTAGAATGATTTAAAATGAAAATGCTCACAATTTTTCTGATTGCATACTTGATTCTTACAACATCTTGTCAAACAGCAGATCGCCAAATCAAAAAGATCGATGAAGAACTGATGGTTGCAGTTCCTTTGTCCGAGCTTTATATCAGGGTTCGCGGAAACCCGAACGGTGCCCTAATTTTAAATTTGCATGGCGGACCGGGAGGTTATTCAGGGATTGATATACAACTTATGGGTCCCTGGTTGGAGGAAGATTATCTACTTGCCTATCTCGATCAGCGAGGATGTGGTAAATCACCTGGCTGCACTGACACTTCTATGTTGACAGTTGAACAATACGTTCAGGATTTGGATATAGTGATTGATTCATTACTCAACCGGTTCGGGAAAAAAGCCTTGAATCTTATAGGAACTTCATGGGGAGGAATGTACGGTTTTCTCTATTTGCTGCACAATCAGGACAAGGTAAATGCCTTCGCTTGCATTGATGGTAAAGTGAACAGTCATTATCAGAATCATTCGCTTATCGATTATGAACTGAAGCTTATTGACTCGTTGCTGAAAGATAAATGTTCCCGGGCCGGGGAAACCGAATTGATTATGATTCAGCAGGAGCTAATCCGTATTCAAGAAAGTAATTTTGAACAGTTTCACACCGATGTGAACAGGTTGAAACACGAGTTTCCTCCTAAACTTGGATTTAATGCCTACTTCGCTGATACCTCCAAAGTAATTTCTTTGACCGATGTTTTAGAAGACACTGCCTTGTTGAATTTAATGAAATATACCAGAGAAGAATATCTTAAGGTTGGGGAAAAAGCCGAAATTGTGAATGAAGCTTTTCGCAATACGCCTTCATATAACAATATGAACATTGAAGATGAACTTAAGAATATTTCCATTCCGGTTGCAGTAATTCAGGGGAGAAAAGATTATGTTGTGGGAATTGGACAAGGTGAGTTGATATACAGTGCATTAGCCAATCTTTCTGACAAGAAAGAACTGCATCTCATTCCAAACACAGGACATTGCCCTGCCATTGAAAATCCCGAATTACTGCAAGGAATATTGAATGATTTTTTTAATAAGTATACGTACTGATTCATTTTTTTACAGCTCAAATACATGTGTCATATAATTACGACATGCAGATATACGACATAACTATTGTGACAGCCAATCTTTCGAAAGAATGTTAAGACCAACTGAATTGACCACCTCCCCCCACCAGGTATGGTTTCTTACACTGGCAATGCGCTTTATGCCCTTAAATGTCAGACATTCATTTCTTTGCCGGGGTGGGGAAGGAAGGAGGTGCTAATTCCGTCTCGCCCTCTTGCTCCAGCAGCTTGAGTGCTTCCTTAACAGCCCGTTCGAGCTGGGGATCGATTCCGTTTGAAAGTGAGACTGCATCCTGACGTACCTCTATATCCGGAGCCACACCTTCGTTTTCAGCTATCCATCTCTTTGCCACGGGATCAAAGACTGCATTGTCAGGAGCAGTAATTGAACCTCCGTCAACCATTGCATAATGAACGGATGACTTCACCAGTCCTCCCCATGTCCGGGTACCGATCAGCGGACCTGTCTTCTGCTGGCGGAACACCCACGGGAAGAAGTCGCCTCCCGAGCCTGACATCTCATTTATGAGGAGAACCTTCGGGCCAAGGATGCCTGCCGGCAGGCGGAACGGCCGGCCTCCGGGCACTTCATTGGTAAGGGCAGCCCTTATACGCCGGTTCATCAGGTCAACCATATAGTCGTCTAGCAGGCCGCCGCCATTGAAGCGCTCATCGATCACCGCACCCTTTTTATCCTGCTGTGCAAAGAAATAGCGGTTGAAGGAGACAAAACCCGGGCCACCGGTGTTTGGTACCCACACATAAGCCAGTTTGCCACCGGAAAGGCTGTCGACCAGCCTGCGGTTATCCTCCACCCATGCTCTCTGGCGCAAACCTGATTCGCTGGCGATAGGTTTTACAACCTCTTTCCATGATCCCTCGTAGGCGGGGGTCTTGTTTATATGCAGGGTAGTCTGTACGTTCAGCGTACCGTCAAGGTATTGCCACGGATCATCTGCGACAGTCAGCTCTCTCCCGTTTATGCCAACCAGGTAATACCCTTCCTCTATGTTCAATCCTGGTCTGTCGAGCGGACCGGAGAGCTCGGGATTCCAGCTTTCGGTTGTATAGATGCGGCTGATCTTCCAGCGGTTATTCTCCGCGATGAGGTCGGCTCCCAGCAAGCCGGTGGCTGACTTCTCCACCTCGGGGAAGTCGCCTCCGCCGACAAAGCTGTGCCCCACCGACAGTTCACCGTTCATCTGGTCAAGGATGTAGGTTAAATCAGCTCTGTGCTTTACATAAGGGATCAGGGGAGCATACTTTTCATATACTGCATTCCAGTCCCTCCCGTGCATACCGGGGTCGTAGAAATAGTCCCTTTCATATCTCCATGCCTCCTCAAATATCTGCTTCCACTCCTCTGACCTGTTGAGAAGCATCTTCAGGTCAATCTTAACCGTCTTACCGTCAGCCCCGGAGGCTGAGGTGGTGTTCATTATCTTCCAGTCGCTGCCGGTACGTGCCAGCATCTTGTTGCCATCGGCAGAGACGGAGACCTGGCTCGCGCCGCTGATGAAGTCCTTGGCCTCGCGCTTTTCAAGGGTAAACTTTTTAATGACATATCCGGGTGTTCCCTCTTTGCTCTCGGCAATGAACAGGGTTCCTGACGGGCCGCTCACAAGCATCCGGTAATTACCCCCGGGCAGAGGAAGGGTAATGGTCCTACGGCCCATGTTTGCAAAGTCTATGGTGACAGCCACAGGCTCCTTGCTTTTTACACCTGTACTGTCCGCGGCATTTTTTTCGGGCTGTTTGCCCTTTGCCGGTTTCTTCGCATCCGGCTCCGGCTTATTCTCTTCCTTTACCGTCTCTTCGTCGCTCTGCGGCTTAAAGGGTGACGGGTCATCCTTTCTGAGGTTAATGACATAGGCAGTATAGTCAGGATCGGAAGTGATGGCGCTGGTGTTTGCCCATCCCGAGCCGAGTGCCAGGTTGGTGCTTGCCAGGAAGTAAAGATGTTTACCGTCCCTGTCCCATGCAGGAGAAAAGGAGTCTGCGAATGAGTCAGTGAGGGCGTCTCTGCTGTCGCTCTTAACTGACCATACCTTTATCTGGCGGAAGTTGTTTTTTCCTGTTTTCGTGTATGCCAGCCATTGGGAGTCATGTGACCATGTGAGATCCATATTGCCCCTTTCGGTGTTGACGCCGGCGGTGTCGATTGTCCTGATGGTTCCTTTTTCAATATCCACAATCCTGACCCTCACTTTATCATCAGCAAAGGCGATCATCTTCCCGTCAGGTGACCAGACCGGTTCCCAGGCCATCTTCGACTCGCCTATGGAGATTGTACGCGGATCGGATAACCCGTCCTGTGAGGCTATGAGCAGGTTGTAACCTTTACCGCCGGTATCGGAGAACCATGCAACCTCATTTCCTTTCGGAGACCAGACAGGGGCATGATCGGCAGCACCGGGGGAGCGGGTAATGTTTCTCGCATCACCGTTCTCCGCGGGCACTGTAAAAATCTCACCTCGTGCTTCCATAATTATTCTTTTACCTGTGGGGGAGAGTGAGATTGCCCTGGCATTTTTTGTTACATCGGTCCACCTGGTTTCAGCCCACGGGAAATCAGCATTGATTGTTATGTTCAGTTGCCGGGTTTCTCCGGAAGTGAGATCAAGAGTATGGAGGTAGCCGTCACGTTCATACGCAAGCATATTGCCATGTCCGTCAAGCCATTTAATGTCTGAGTCAGAGAGTTGAGTAACCTGTTCAAGTTTGCCTGTGGCCGGGGTGTATGACCATATGTTGGAGATGTGGTCACGGTCTGAGAGAAAGTAGACCCTGTCATTGAGCCATAGAGGCTGTATATCTATTGTTGACTCGCAGGGAAGGAGTTTCTCGCCATGGTCCTCAAGGTTCAGTATCACCAGCGGGGTGTTCTGCCCTCCGCGGTAATTGCGCCATTCCACATCCCAGCGCTGTATCCTGTCAATGACTATTTGCTTGCCGTCAGGAGAGAAGGAGCCGTCTGCACCCCACTGTTTTGTAAGCATGGCAGAAGGTCCGCCGTCAACGGATACTGTCCATAGACGTGCAAAGGAGGTGGGTGCATTGTCGCGCGTAGTTGAATACAGAACCTCTTTGCCGTCAGGAGACCATCCTCTTACGGTTGCGGGTGCCGGGTGCCATGTAAGCCTTCTGGGTGTGCCTCCCTCAGATGACACAATATAGACAGCCTGGTTGCCTGACCTGTTCGAGTTAAAGGCAATCCATCTGCCATCCGGCGAAAAATGAGGATTTCCTTCCACAGCAGAAGTACTGGTTATGCGCTCCGTATTGCTGCCGTCGAGATCTGCTATCCATATATCGCCTCCGTATGTGAAGGTGACATGGGTGTCTGTAATGGACGGCTGGCGAAGCAGCCTGGTGCCCTGTGAGTGGATGGCTGTTGTGCACAGGGTGAAACAGATCATCAGGAGTGCCAGATTCATGGTTTTCCGGATTACGTGATTTCTGCCGAAGCGGCTGCCAATGATTTGAAAGGAGGTGATCCTGGGATTCATCGTTTATGGGATTTGTTATTTTGAATGTATGGATTTCGGGATATGAAATTAGTAAATGTTCAAGTCTCAGGTTAAAAATTCCGTATAAAAAGACTGGTATGCTGACCGGATGCTGCATTGACAGCCACAAATAACCATGACTAACATATCAATAATTGAACAGGCAGGCAGGTTGGAGCCATCTTTTGCATAAATTTGAATCATGCCGGGCAGGTTGCAGCCTCTTCCTATGACTTCTCAACCCGTCGCTGGCATCATGCAAATAAAACCGGACGGTCAATGGGACTGCTGCCTGGATCTGTAACATGGGATAATGATATAATGTTCACTGCCCTGTTTATACCGGTGACGGTTATCTTCTACACTCTTTACTGGTTGATTGCCAGTTCAAAAGGGCTTAAAAAGTGGTTTTATACGGTCTTTGACCAGCACACGGCAAACGTGCTTCACGTAGTGTTCAGGAGGGTGGCCGGATTTATTTTTCTGGGTCTGTTGCCATTGGCAATATGCATTCTGGTTCTTGAAAATTATACCCTGGCAGATGCAGGCATAAAATTTAACCCGGAGACAACCCGGTTCACATTGATCAGCATCATCCTGCTTTCCCTGGTGATCATTCCCATAGTATCATTTACGGCACGCAGAGCGAAGATATACTCGGTATACCCGGAGATAAGGGCATCGCGATGGACTGTTCCGCTGCTTTTAACTGAAACGGTTACATGGGCCTTATACCTGTTCGGATATGAGGCGCTCTTTCGGGGGGTGTTGCTTTTTGGCCTGGCCATAACGCTCGGCCCGGCAGCGGCCATTATCATAAATGTAACCCTCTACTCGGCAGCGCATATCCCGAAAGGCAGGACAGAGACACTGGCTGCTATCCCGTATGGGATCATACTATGCATTCTGACCCTTCACTCCGGGACAATCTGGATAGCCTTTTTTACCCATCTGCTGAATGCGATGGTCACATCATTGTTCGCAATAAAATTTAATCCTGAGATGAGTTATGCAAGAATCAATAAAAAGAACATCACGGTTTGAAGGCAGGGTGGCAATCGTCACCGGATCGGGGAGAGGCATTGGCAGGGCAATAGCGGCGGCCCTGGCATCAGAAGGGGCAATGGTTGTGCTTAACGGAAGAGACACCGCCCGCCTGAGTGATGCTGAGAGTGAGATCAAAAAGATCACTTCAAAGGTTAAGTGTGTCAGTTGCGATCTCTCCGAACCCGGCGGCGGGCAGTTCCTTATTGATGAAACAATCAAGGCTTTCGGCAGACTTGACATTCTGGTGAACAATGCAGGTGTTTCCATGCGCGGTAATTTCGCTGATCTCAATCCTGAAGTCTTCAGGATGATGTTTGAAAGCAATGTTTTCAGCGCTGTCAATGTCACCATACCGGCCATAAGGCACCTCAGGGAAACAAAGGGAAGCATTGTATTTATCTCCAGCGTGGCAGGAATAAGGGGACTGCCTTATGTTTCGGCATACTGCTCGTCCAAGATGGCGCTTCGGGCCCTGGCCGAATCGATAAGAATTGAAGAGAGCGGGCATGGCCTGCATGTTGGCCTGATCTATGTTGGCTATGCGGAGAATGATCCGGGAAAGGAGACTGTAAGTGCTGACGGTACTATGCTTTCATTGCAGCCCCGTGCCGGGCGGGGACTTCTAAGAAAGGAAGCCGTTGCGAAGGCTGTCATCAGGAATATCAGGAACAGAAGATTTATTACTACCCTTTCGTTCCTGGGCAAGCTTAATGCAGCTGTTCAGCCTGTTTTTCCCGGCCTTGTTGAGGTGTTGCTGATCAGAAATCTTCGCAAATTCAGGGAGAAATGTGATTAAAGGGACCTTTTTAAGGTTCCGGCACCCGGTTATCTCTCCTCCGGCCTCTCCCTATGTCAGAGACCTGCTGCAAGGATCACGAGGAACGCTGCTTATCCGGGCTGCGACAGGTCAGAGTATATTTCCCGACTCTTACCCGGCGACTCAATGAATACGCTCCTTCTCCTTTTTCATTAACCAGTAGAGTCCTTTTACCCCGATCTTAATATCATCCAGTTTCAGGAGGACAAGGATCTTCTCGGTATAGGCAACAATTCCCCAGATAATAACAAGGTAGTACAACCACGGGTAGAAGCCTGAAACAAACAGCACAAAAAAGAATATGCCCTGTGCATAACCGGCTGATACAGCTGAATAGAGATGCAAACCGGGTATTTTCCCGAATCTGACAAAAGCTATTATATAACTTAAAACGAAGATTGCCAGGAAGATATACAGAATCCATGCATGCGGCCTGATCTCGGTCCACTTAAAGATGAACATGCCCAGAAGGGCCATTGCGATGGTACATATATCAGCCAGGTTGTCCAGGGCGGCACCGAAATGAGTCTGCAGCTTAAAGATACGGGCAATGTTTCCATCAAGGATATCACTCACCAGGCTGATGCATAACAGAATAACAAACCAGTTTTCGCGGCCGGTAAGAGCCATGAAAAGTATTACCGGGAAGACCAGTAACCGGTACAGGCTTATAAAATTCGGAACATTTACAATGTTTTCACCGCGGACGATAATCTGTTTCATTCGTTTATTTTATTATAATTTCATTGGTCTGATGGAACTTGCATGAAATAAAATAATCATATCCTTTTGTGAATTGCCGGTCATACAAATTTCATTTTCCATAATTGCTATACGATTTAAAAAAAACATGTTTGCTTTCATCATAGGAATAAATGAAGTACCAGCAGGGCGCTCAGGGGGATGCTCAGATTGTCAGATCCCCGCCAGCTGACAAGCTCGGCCAGCATGGTAACCAAGGCAACAACCAGGGCCAGCCAGAATGTTTTGAGATCAAATACTCCCCTGAAATAGAACAGGGCTATCAGGCTTATTATGAAGCTGGAACTAAGGAAAGCACTTGTTCCAAGCCAAGTTTTGTTCAGCCGTATTCCAAAGATCGTGATATTATGATTGTGATTCTTAATGTTTATACCAAGGATTGCCGCCAGCGGATCACAGACGGCAAGAATAAGAATGGGAAGTATGTACATGATTTTGTTGTCCAGCAGATCGGCACCCAGAAAGGTGACATAAACGGAGATAGGCAACAGGTAGCTTCCCATGGATCTCCTGTCTATATCATGAATTGACTTCAGCAGTTTTCCTCTTCTGGTGATGAACAATACTGCGGCAAACAACACCGCCAGTACCAGTACGTACCAGTGTGACGGGAATATGTATGGAAATGGCACTGTAGCCAGCAATGATGTAAAATGTGCCAGCTTGCGTGTTATCTCGCCGGGAGGATTGAGTCTTCGGTAGAATAACTCATTGGCTACCAACAACAGGCTGATTCCTGTCAGGTAGATGAATGATAAAACAATGATATTTCCCATTCGTGGTTCCATCTATATCAGCAAAAAGTAAAAGCATAATGCAGCCCAGGCGCCTCCTGATATGAGGCTGTCGAATCTGTCAAGAAAACCTCCGTGTCCGGGGATCAGGTTATTGAAATCTTTCACATCGTATTTTCTTTTATAGAGTGAAGAGAGCAGATCTCCCGCGAAGGCAAACAACAGAGTGCCAATGGTAAAAATGATGAGTTCAGCAACTGAGCCTGTAAACAGGGCTCTCAATAAAAATGCACTGACTATTGAAATGATTGTCCCCCCGATAACTCCTCCCAGGGTTTTCCCGGGGCTTATTTTAGGCATTATTTTTTTTCGTCCCCAGAGCTGGCCGGTTATCTGACTGAAGCTGTCAAATATTGAAAGGATCAGGAAGGTAAACAGTATAAGTTTGTACGGCAGAAGCCCGAATTTCAGGAAACCGGCGCACAAAGCCACATAGGTTATTACAGACAGAACGAAGAAGGTGACATGCCTCAGGCCGGACCGGTAAAACAGGTTTATCAATTCAATGCATCCTGCAACAGATATCAGAATGGTAAGGTAATGGAAGAGGCGCGGACGGATTGTAATACTAAAAAACAGGATATTGATTATGAAGAAATAAACTATGAATTTGGTATAACTCTTTCGTGCAACTGCGGCCTCCTTGTTCCTGTTGATCAGATAGAAACCGATGCCTCCCGGGATAAAGTAGATAAGAATTATAATATAAATTGTCCGTATCATAGGTCAGTTCCAGTGTGATTACTTCCCAGTATCATCAGAATCCCGATGACAACCATAACTGCACCATAGAGGTATGCTACTGATTTTTCAGCTCTTTCGGGCTTTAAGGCAGACAGGATTCCTGGCCCTGCCAGTGCTCCCAATACCGAACCGGCAGTGAGAAATGATACAAGTGTGAGGTCAACGACACCAACGTAAAAGTGTGCAGCTGTGGCAAAAGCAGTATTAAAGAGCATGACAGCCAGTGAGGTGCCGATGATAATTCTGAGTGAGTTACGGAGTGAGAATAATCCTGCCATGATAGGCATTGTTCCGCTGGTTCCGAAAGTGCCTGTGATCAGACCGGCAACCAGTCCGTAGAAAGAACCTCTGACAACCCCCTTATATCCTGAACTCTCTTCCGTTCTCCCCCTCTTTGCTGCTCCTCTTAGTTTTCTGAAGTTCTTTATCGCAATATTCAATCCTATCAGTACTGAATAGATGCCAAAGGCAGCCTTTAACTGCCTTTCAGTTATCCATGCGGTAATCCTGGCTCCGGCAATCACGCCTATTATTCCGCCTGAAATGAGTATGGCGGCTACTTTGATATCGATGTTGTTCTTGCGGTAATGTCCTATTGAACCAACAAGGGCAATTGGCAACGTGGCAACCAGCGAAGTAAGCACTGCGGTTTTGGCCGGGACACCCAGCCACAATGTAAGAAGAGGTATAAAAAACAATCCGCCGCCACCGCCAAGCATTGTTCCGAACACGCCAACCAAAAATCCTAAAACCGGCAGGATGAAATAACTGTTCTGTACTTCTGAAAATTCAATCATTATCTGTGTCTTCTTCAGAAAAACAAATATTCTTTCCCGCTGCCAGGCTGCCTTATCCCCCCTGGCAAAATCCGGGTATTCGAATGCAATCTTTTATTAATCTCCAGCTTAAGATTGCTTAGCTCCGGGATAACAATCACATTCAGGAGGCCCTTCAGTCTGTCACATCTTAAAATTACACTTTTAAAATTCAAAAATACGGTCTGTCAGAAAAATTCATAGTGTAATGCCTTATGCGGGAACAGAACCCAATTTCTGCCGGGAAAAAAGATGAAAAGGCAGACGATTTACCCGAACAAATTCTTCCTTATTCCAGACATTCTTCAAAATTTATTTTAGTTTCGTGGCAAAGCATTTTTTTTGAAGGTTCTTGTATTATATAACATTGATCATACCTGGGACACGACTGAGATAAGTGACACCCGGAATTCAAACAAGATTCTGGCTGAGGCACTTGCAGATGAAGGGATTGAAACCTGTCTGGAAGAGTTGAGTGATCCGCATCTTGACCGAATACTTGAAAAACATTCTCCTGAAGAGACGATTGTCTTCAACCTGTGTGAAGCTCTCCCGGGCATCCCGTACAGTGAAAAGAAAGTTACCGAGATCCTCTCATCCAGGGGATTCACCTTCACGGGAAACGTTCCCGAGGTGATTGACCTGAGTTATGACAAGCAGAAGACCAAGAAACGGCTGATGAATCTTGGTATACGTGTGCCTGACGGAGCCGTGCTCACACCGGAGGAGGCTGACACCTGGACCCTCTTCCCCGCCATTGTGAAACCCTCCAGGGAACACTGCAGCCTGACAATTACGGATAAATCAGTTGTATTTGATACCGATTCGCTCAGGGAACAGATAATACTGGTGAATGACGAACTTAATCAGCCGGCAATGGTGGAGGACTTCATTGACGGTCGTGAGTTCCATGTCTCGGTATGGAACAACGGCCCGCCGGAGATACTGCCTGTGGCTGAGATGGACTTCTCCGCGTTCGCCGAGCCGGGGGAGAGGCTCTGCACCTATGATTCAAAGTTCATTCCCGGTTCAGAGCATTATGAAAAAATTGAAACGCTCATCCCTGCTCCCCTGGATGAACAGCTGTTCAAAAGACTTGAGGAAAAGGTTCTGGCTGCCTGGAAGGGGTTTGGCTGCTATGACTACGCCAGGTTCGATCTCAGGCTGCGCGACGGGAAATTTTACCTGCTCGATGTTAATCCCAACAATGATATCAGCTTTGATACCAGCTTTGCTATGGCGGCGGAGATGAATGATTATTCATACAGCCGGATGGTAAGGAGAATAGTCATGATGGCAGCCGAAAGACACCCTCTCTTCGGATCTGGCAGTTGATGTTACTGAATTAATTCTATCCAACCTTAATAAACTGATTAAATGAGAAGATTCCTTGTTTTTCTGGCACTGTCACTGCTGGTAGTTCCTTTGCAGGCGCAGGATATCAGCGAAGAGACACTTCTGAAGGCGATGCATTCGATCTCGAGCCACGACCTGCTTGAGTATGTAAAGATACAGTGCGATGAAAAGTACCGGGGCAGGCTGACAGGAACAAAGGAGTACCAGGAGTGTGCTGAATGGCTGGCGGATGAATTTAAGAGCTGGGGTGTATCACCCGCAGGCGATGACGGAGGGTGGTTTCAATGGTTTAAAATTCCGTATACCCTTGTTTACCCCGATTGCGGATTGACGCTTCATATACCGCTGAAGAAGGATGGCGTTCTTCTAAAGCACTACCGGTACATGACCGAATACATGCCGGGGTCCACTTCAGGGAATGGCGAGGTGACAGGAGAGGTGGTCTATGCCGGATATGGTATTACTGCTCCTGAGCTCAATTATGACGATTACGTGGGTATAGATGTGAAGGGCAAAATAGTGCTGATAGAACGTGAGTCTCCCGTCAATCCTTCAGCCGGAGCGGAGAAATTTACCCCCTGGTATGAATACTCGTTCCACCAGCACAAGCTGGCCAACGCCGTTAAGCACGGAGCATCAGGAATGATATATAACTACGGTCCGATAGGAAACCCGAACAATGATCATTATGAGAATTTTGTTTATGTCCACGTAGGTGACAGTGTCGTAAGGGACATCTTTGCCGGCACCGGATACAACCACGGGGAGGTGGTCAGGCAGATCGATTCGACACTCAGACCAAACTCATTCAGAACAAAGAAGGTTGTTACCGTAAAGATGACCACGAAGCATTTCCCTGACGGGAAGGGTAGCAATATCATAGGAATGTTGAAGGGAACTGATCCTGTGCTGCGGGATGAAACCATAATAATAGGCGCCCATCTTGATCATCTGGGATTATGTTATGAGATGATCCCTGGCGCCAACGATAATGCATCTGCCGTGGCTGTAATGATGGGCGTTGCCAAAGCCCTGGCCACAAATAAGATACCTCTAAAGAGATCTGTAATGTTTCTTTCCTTTGGCGCTGAGGAGCAGGCTATTATGGGTGCATATGAGTATATCAAACGGCCGGCGGCGCCACTGGAAAAGAGCGTGCTGCTCAATATGGACGGCGTGGGTATAGGCCATTCAATCAGGGCAGCGGCAGGCACCAACTACCCGATACTATGGTCATTTGTTGAAGAAGCCAACAATAAATACATACACAGACAACTAACAACAGGCTATTTCTCCAATCTCGGGAGGCCCCGCCTCGATGCTGCCAGGTTTATTACTGCGGGAGTGCCATCGCTGAGTTTTTCAACGTACGGTTCAGTGAATTACTATCATATACCCCTTGACAACATTGATATCATCAAGCCTGAGATTATGGAAGACATGGCCCAGCTTCTCTTTATGACCGTAGTGAACATGGCCAACAGCCCTGAGCCGTTGAGATAGAATGTATTAAGACGTTTTTGCTTATCGCTCTGCGGTGTGAGTTTACGATGAAGGAATAAAGCGATGACCTCTGTGTCAGATGCAGCTCATAATAATAAGAGCCCGGTCTGCTACCTGATAAGGCACTTCGTGATCTCTGCGATGTACATCCTGTGAAGGCCGCCTTTGGTGCTGTAATGGGTTTTCAGGGGTTCGCCGTCAAGGAATGCCTCCCTTGTGAGCTGGCTGGCGTACAGCTTGCGGCACTCCATCACAATCCTTGCTTCGGCAAATGCCGGCAGGCCTGAAGTGGTGAATAATGGCGTCAATCCTGCTTCTGCCACCTTGTTACAATCCCTGCCGCTCTTTGCCCCGCACAGGTTAAGCGCATCACGGTATTTCTCATCGAAGAAGGTCAGGGTGAAACCTTCCGTGCTTTCCATGAAACCATAAGTGTAACGCTCCGGGCGGACAAAAACGAATGCTATATTTTTGTTCCACAGGTAACCTGTCCCGCCCCAGTTGGCGGTCATGGTGTTGAATTTCTCAGGCGTGCCTGCAGTCACCAGCATCCAGTCAGATGCTATAAGCCTGATGAGGTTGTCTTTTATTTCGGTCGGATCAATCTGCCTGTAATTCAAATCCTTCATTTTTTGAGAATCATCTGAGTGAAGTTACTATAAACACCTGAATGAAAAACAAGTACCTTACTCAGATACCGGAATTTATAACTGAAGTATGTACCTGAAATTCGGGACTATGGTTGACCGTCTTTTTAACAAGACAAAGTTCAGCCGCATTGACTACCGCTGCCCGGTACTTATCAGGAAAATCTGACGGGAGCTGAATATCCAGCCTGAACAGGGAAGGGACTCTCTTTTCGTGGTCAAATTCCATTGTCTGGATAATTCTGATTCCTTCCGCCGGTATGCCGCGCTGGTCGCAGAATGACTTGACATAGATTCCCGCGCAGGTCCCTATCGATGCAAGAAAAAGCTCAAATGGCTCGGGGGCAGTGCCCCCGCCGCCATTTTTTACTGACTGGTCCGTTTTGATGCTTTTTCCGTTAATATGGGCGGTGATAACTTTGCCTCCGTCAAGAGTTACTTCCATGCTGGCCATATGTATTCTGTTGTTTGATTTATTATGATGCACTATTATTACCGGACGGCAGTCATCAGAAAGACTTCAAACTGTCTTCTGGTGTTATCAGCCGTTATTTTGTCAATAAGGTACACATCGGAGTGATTAATTTCTGTGAATCCATGGTTCCCAAGTATGGCTGCAAGCTTGCCGGTATCAAATCCCCTGTGACCCGGGAAACCTTCCCCGTGGAATGAACCGTCCTCACTGTGCAGATCGGCAATGGCGAGGTATCCGCCCGGCAGAAGCATGTTGCTGAACCGGCCAAGAACACGGTCAAGATCATTAACGTGATGCAGAACCATCAGTGTATAGATCAGATTGAACCTTTCAACAGTGTAATCTTCTTTTTCAAGGTTGATCATTGCTGCCTTCATATTGTCTGATCCAGTATGCCTTATCTTTTCGTTCAGCACATTCACCATTCCCTGCGAGCTGTCGATCATGGTGATCTCCCCCAGGTTTTCCCTGAGGTTGAAACTCAGCAGTCCTGTTCCGGCACCGTATTCCAGCGCTTTAGTACTTTTAGTGAGGGGCAGCTTCCTGAGAATTTCATCAGCCACAACCTTCGCGCGTTCCCGATGCATGGCGCTTGAATCCCATTCTTTTGCCTTTATGTCAAATTCATTCATGTGTAGCATCCTTCATTTTAATAACCTTCTCAACATGAAAACAGTCATTTTGTTTAACAATCATTAATAAAAGCCGCTCCCGGGCCGGCAGGCACACCTGCTCCTGACATTCACGGTCTCTTACAGCATACAAATATTAATTATATTTGCGTATTGCAGTACAAACTGGTGTTTTTTTCAGACTTATGGAAAGGGGGAGAGTATTATCTGTTATTGAGATTGCGTTGTCATCAGCACTTATTATTGCTGTGCTTTACGGTATAGGTGTCAGGTATCTCGAAGGGCCTGATCCATTCAGGATTTATGTCCGTGAAGACGGCCCGGCAGAATATGCCACTGCATTTTTTCTTTTTGCAGCAAGCCTTGTTGCCCTATGCAGGGCTTTTATTTGTTGCCGGGGGAAGAGGCACCTCCCCATACTGACATGGTCGGTCCTCGCTTTCCTCTTCTTTTTTGCCGCCGGTGATGAGATCAGCTGGGGACAGCGAATCCTGAACCTGGAAAGCGGGGAGTTCTTCATGAAGTATAATAAACAGGAAGAGACCAACATACATAACCTCGTGATCGCCGGGAAAAGCCTTAATATGATCATCTTCTCCAGGCTGGTGATTATTACATTGCTCTTTTATTTTGTTGCTCTTCCGTTGCTTGTCAGGAAACCGGGATTTATGCGCAACCTGGCTGCCAGGTTCGGATTACCGCTGCCCTCACTGCGTCATATCATCATTATGGGAGTCTCAACAGTACTGATAGCAGTCATCGGGATGGCGAAGAGCAGCGAGCTGAATGAGCTTGCCTTCTCAGTTATATTTTTTATGATTTTCCTGAATCCGCGAATTATCAGGCAGGAGTAGCTTTATTACAGCCCACAGGGGACTATTTCATTTTTTTTACAGAATTCATCCGATTATTTCCGAAATTGCAGTTGAAGGCAGGATCTGATCCTGTAATCATTTTAATCTGTACCGTTATGAAGAGGATCGTTTTATCCGTTTGTCTGTTAAGCGTTTTTATCATGTCACATTCACAGTCGTTCAACACTTTTCCGGTAACCACGCAGAAGCCCCCGTTGCACGGGAGTCATTGGATGGCTATTACCGGCAAGCCCCTTGCTGCCACCGCCGGGGCGATGATCTTTGACCGCGGTGGCAATGCCGTTGATGCCGCGTGTGCCATGCTGGCAGCTACCTGCACAATGTGGGATGTTCTCAGCTGGGGCGGTGAGACACAGGCCCTTATCTATAATCCCCGCACAGGTAAAGTAATTGCCATCAACGCTCTCGGGGTAGCTCCCACCGGAGCCACAGCTGCCTTCTACAGGGAGAAGGGTTACAGATACCCTCCTGAATACGGGCCGCTGGCAGCAGTCACGCCCGGCACTCCCGGGGGATTGATGGTCATGCTTGCCGAGTATGGCACCATGAGTCTTAAAGAGGTGCTTACCCCGGCGATGGAGATGGCTGCCGGTTACCCCATCGAGGCACAGACAGCAAACTCAATAGAGAGGAACAAGCGAAGGATAAAAGAGTGGCCTTACTCGGCGAAGGTCTTTCTTCCCCATTCGGGCGAAGAGCGCGAGGCTCCTGCTGCCGGAGAGATATTCGTCCAGACTGATCTGCTGGCAACACTGACAAAGCTGGTGGAGGCAGAACAGCAGGCACTGAAGAAGCGCAAATCACGCAGTGAAGCTATCTATGCTGCATATGACCGGTTCTACAGGGGTGATATAGCCGCCGAGTTCGCTCGCGGCAGCCAGGAGCAGGGAGGTCTGATCACCCCGGAAGATATGGCAAACTGGGAGGTGAAGATTGAGGAGCCGCTGATGACTGAATACCGGGGGATTGAGGTGTACAAGCTACAGCAGTGGACCCAGGGTCCTGTCATGCTGCAGACGCTTAATATCCTGGAGAATTTCAACCTTAGGGAAATGGGCTACAACTCAACAAAGTACATCCATACACTCTACCAGGCAATGAACCTTGCTTTTGCCGACAGAGACTTCTATTATGGTGATCCCGCATTCCCGCCTGAGGAACCGATGCAGGGATTGCTCTCAAAGGAATATGCACTTGAGCGTAGCAAGCTTATCAATACTGAACATAATGATCCGGCCGTCAGACCCGGAGATCCATATCCCTTCGAGGGTAAGACAAATCCCTTTGCAACTCTCCTGAATTCATGGAAGGCTGAGGCAGGAAATATCTATCCGGCCGGTGACCCGGAACAGTATGAGCGATTCCTCGGCACATTCAGTTCAGGAACAACCTCCATAGAGGCAGCTGACGAGGAGGGGTGGGTTGTCTCCGTAACCCCCAGCGGTGGCTGGGTGCCGGCATGCATAGCCGGTAACACGGGCATAGGTATGAGCCAGCGCATGCAGAGCTTCGTGCTTGATGAGAAGGAAAATCCCTTCAATGTGGTGGAGCCTGGCAAGAGGCCTCGCGTGACACTCACCCCCACACTGGCCATGAAGGACGGGAAGCCTTTTCTCGCCTTCGCCAAGCAGGGAGGTGATGAGCAGGATCAGTTGCTGCTGCAGTTCTTTCTCAATGTGGCTGAGTTCGGAATGACAGTGCAGGAAGCCTGTGAGGCCCCCTCTTTTAAGACTCTGCAGATGTACTCCAGCTTCGGTGACCATAAGAAGGTGCCCGGGGGATTGGTACTGAACAGCAGCGTTCCCTCATGGGTAAGGAAGGAACTGGCATCAATGGGCTACAGGCTCTCATTCCAGGAAAGAACCTCGGGACCGGTTAATGCTATAGGATTTGACCGTGACCACGGGACATTCTGGGGAGGATCAAGCAACTACGGGGAGGACTACGGGATAGGATGGTAGATCATTTGGCAGTCGGCAGTCGGCAGTCGGCACGCATTCAAATAGTTATAATGACTGTGGAGTGACTGCCAACTGAAGACTGGAGACTGCTGACTTTTCAAATGGCAGTTTCGATCATCATTGTTATCTTTGTGCCTTCGGTCAGATCATCAGATGGCAAAAAAAGAAAAACGCAAGGAAAAGTGGAACGACAGGTTCCGGTTCGCTGTTTTCAATGACACTACCTTCGAGGAGTTGTGGCGCGTACGCCTTACCAGGGCCAACGCCCTGCTGGCAGCTGCACTGCTGGTAGTGCTTATCCTTGCCCTTAATACCTCCCTCATTGCATTCACCAATTTGCGGGAGTTTATTCCTGGTTACCCTGACGTGGAGATGCGCCGGAACATATTGATGAATGCCATAATGCTAGACTCCCTTGAGCACGAGCTTGAGATCAGGGACAAGTATTTCCGTGACCTGAACGATGTCATCTCGGGCAAACAGCCCATCGGATCGATAGCCATGCGTGACAGCACACGTGACTATGATAATATTGTCTTCAGAAGGTCGGCAGAGGATTCTCTCTTCAAGGCCAGGGTGGAGGAGGAAGAGAAATACAGTCTGTCAGCAACATCCACTATGGCAGCCACAGGATCGGAGCAGGGTACCAGCCTTGCCAACATTCACTTTTTCCCGCCGGTCAAAGGGATCATTTCAAGCAATTTTGATACCCGCACGCGCCATTATGCTACTGATATTGTCACTCAGCCTAAGGCTGTTGTATCATCCACTCTGGAGGGTACTGTGATAATGACCGGATGGACCATGGAGACCGGTTTTGTGATAGCAATACAGCATGCCAATAACCTGCTGTCAGTATATAAGCACAACGCCAGGCTGTTGAAGGAGATGGGTGACAGGGTATGGGCCGGAGAGGCTATCTCTATTGTAGGCGACTCCGGTGAGCTGTACACCTCAGGACCCCACCTTCATTTTGAGTTGTGGCATAACGGGGTACCCCTTGACCCGGCACAATACATATACTTCTGACAGGAGGATGGCAGATGCATAAAAGGCTGGCAGTTATCGGATCCACAGGATCTATTGGCACTCAGACACTAGGCATTGTTGCGCGTTACCCTGATCTGTTCACTGTTTCTGTTCTTACGGCTGGGAGCAACGCAGAGCTTCTCATGGAACAGGCGAGACTCTTCCGGCCGGAGAGGGTGGTTATAGGCAATGAAACGTTTTTCAGTACGGTA
Source organism: uncultured Rikenella sp. (assembly GCA_964627825.1). Lineage (GTDB taxonomy): Bacteria > Bacteroidota > Bacteroidia > Bacteroidales > VadinHA17 > SR-FBR-E99. The sequence continues at coordinate 20,795 of CAZVLJ010000013.1, forward strand.
CGTGAAGGACTGACCGGACTCGGTATTGAGGTAATGGCCGGTCAGAAAGCCGTGGAGGAGGTGGCATCATCTGACGCCATTGACACGGTTGTTGCCGCCATGGTGGGTTTTGCCGGCCTCCGTTCCACTGCTGCTGCCGTGGCATCAGGCAGGGAGGTTGCCCTGGCCAACAAAGAGACACTGGTTGTGGCCGGTGAGATGATAACAAGTATGGCCAAAGACTCAGGCAGCCGTCTGCTGCCTGTTGACTCGGAGCACTCGGCCATCATGCAGTGTATCAACGGCGAACCGGAGAGTTCGGTTGAAAGGCTGATCCTTACCGCATCTGGCGGACCCTTCAGGGATACACCGGCGGGACGGCTGGCAAAGGTTACACCCCTGGAGGCACTGCGTCATCCCAACTGGACCATGGGCAGCAAGATCACTATTGACTCAGCCACCCTGATGAACAAGGGACTGGAGGTGATAGAGGCACACTGGCTCTTCGGCGTGCCTGAAGAGAGGATTGATGTGCTGGTCCATCCCCAATCCATCATCCACTCGCTGGTACAGTTCACTGACGGGTCTGTCAAGGCACAGCTCGGAGTGCCGGACATGCGCCTCCCCATCATATATGCCCTTACATGGCCTGACAGGCTTATGACAGAGCTGCCACGCCCGTCACTGGCTGATATCGGCTCCCTTACCTTCGGAGAGCCGGATACCAACCGGTTCCGCTGCCTGCCCCTGGCTCGCAGAGCCCTGCAGAGAGGAGGCAATATGCCATGCGCCCTCAACGCTGCCAACGAGGAGGCAGTGGCGGCTTTCCTGAGAGAGCAGATTGGCTTCAATGATATCGCTGGCACGGTTGAATATGTACTTGATAAGACACTGTTCAGCAGCGAAGCATCAATGGAGGCTTATGCCGGGACTGATGACCGAAGCAGGGCACTGGCGAAAGATTACTTAAGTAAACTAATGAAAAAATGACTGTCCTGATAAAAATATTGCAGCTGCTGCTGTCATTGTCCATACTGGTTATTGTGCATGAATTCGGGCACTTTCTCTTTGCCCGTCTCTTCAAGACCAGGGTTGAAAAGTTCTACCTCTTTTTTGACTGGCCCTTTGCCATCTTTAAAAAGAAGTGGGGCGAGACAGAGTATGGCATCGGCATGATCCCGCTGGGAGGATATGTGAAAATCTCCGGTATGATAGACGAGTCTATGGACCGTGAGCAGATGAAGCAGTCGCCGCAGCCGCATGAGTTCAGGTCCAAGAAAGCATGGCAGAGGCTTATGATAATGCTGGGAGGTGTCTTCTTCAACTTCATCTTTGCCATGCTGATCTATGTGGCGGTGCTGAGTGTATGGGGTGAGACCTATCTTGCCACCTCGAACGTGAAGTACGGGATCCTGACTGACTCAACCGGCTATGAAATGGGACTCCGCAACGGTGACAGGATCCTGACCGTTGATGGTGAGGAGGTTGAGAATTTCTATGCCATCATACCTGATATCCTGCTGAATGAGAGAAAGGTGATAACAGTTGACCGTAACGGCGAGGAAGTGGATATTCAGGTTAAACGTGAATTCATCCCTGTCCTGCTTAAGAATCCGAACATCATTGATGCAAGGATTCCTTTCGGTCCGTTCGTTATATCAGGGGTGGCTGGCGAATCGGCTGCCGCTGCTGCCGGCCTCAGCGCTGGTGATGAGATCATCGCCCTCGACGGTAATCCGTTCATCTGGTATGACGAATTTCAGAGTTACCTTGCAGCTCACAGGGCTCAACCGGTAACAGTATCGGTAAAGAGGGGAGAAGAACAGATGGAGATAGAGGTGACCCCCTCAGAGGCCGGAATACTCGGCGTCTACCGGGAAACGGGAAATATCCTTGAGCTCAGCACAAAGCACTACAATCTCTTCGAAGCTATCCCGGCAGGTATCTCAAAGGGATGGAAGACTACCGGAGATTACCTCAAGCAGTTCAAGCTCATCTTTGCCAAAGACACCAAGGGGTACGAGTCACTGGGAGGATTTATTACCATCGGCAGTATATTCCCGGGCAAATGGAACTGGCAATCATTCTGGAATCTGACGGCGTTCCTCTCGCTCATACTTGCCGTGATGAACATTCTTCCCATCCCTGCTCTTGACGGCGGACATGTGATGTTCCTTATATTTGAGGTGGTGACAGGAAGGAAGCCCAGTGATAAGTTCATGGAATATGCGCAGATCACAGGCATGATCATTCTCCTCGGCCTGCTTATCTTTGCCAACGGCAATGATATCCTCAAACTGCTAAGGAGATGATAATTCACCCGTAAAGGTGACCATGTATTAAAGAATTAGTACATTTGCATAAACAAAACACGTTGAGAAATGGGAAAGATCGGACCTCTTGAAATCATCCTGATATTGCTGGTAGTGGTTCTGTTGTTTGGCGGACGCAAGATACCCGAGCTGATGAAAGGTATTGGCCAGGGTCTTAAGGAGTTCAGGAAAGCGAAGGACAACCCCGATGCTGATGCCGAAAAGGGCAGCGGAAAGGATAACTAGGATCAAAAAAGCATATATTTAAGCCTGCATGAGAATGCGGGCTTTTTATTTCACAAAAACAGGGATCATGAGAAACACTTCAATCTGCCTTCTGTTGTTAACTGCCTTTATGATATCATGCGGAGACTCATCACTGACAAGGACCCTTCCCAATGTGACGGGTACTACCGGTGAGGTTCTGGTGGTTATGGACAGGTACATGTGGGACGGCAGCCCGGGTAAGACCGTGAGGGAGCAGGTCAGTCCGATGCTTATCGGTCTGCCCCAGGCAGAACCGGCCTTCTCAATAATGCCGGTCAATCCTGATGGCTTCCGTGAAATCTATCTTGCTCACCGGAACATAATACAGATTAAGCTTGATCCGGGTAAATCTGACCCCAACGTGGTTTATACCCGAAATAAATGGGCGGAGACCCAACTCGTCATCTCTGTCACAGCCCCTGATACGGCTGCTCTGGCTCAGTGTATAAGGGATAACGGCGAAGCCATCCGGCGAGTCATTAATGATGTGGAAAGAGAGAGGCTGACAAAATGGCTGACCAACTCGGCAGGAAGGGAGAGAAGCGTGATGAAGGCTGGGGAGACTCAATGGGAGGTAGTGATGCCGGCAGGCTGGAAACCCGATTTCAATCGCGAAGGGATAATGATGATCTCCGCTGAGACACCATCAACAACACAGTCAGTGATGGTATCTGTCACTGACCGGACCACAGCCAGGATAGGCTGCATTGAGCTGGCTGACCTGACCCAGCGGCGTATGTCTGATGAGGTGAAGGGACCTGACGGCGGTTCGTTCATGGTCATTGAGCAGAAGGTCCCGGTAAGCTGCCGCTCATTCGTCCGCAATGAGACTGACTATATAGAGATGCGCGGACTGTGGACCCTTGAGGGCGGTTTCATGGGAGGACCCTTCATCTCCTATGCTTTCATTGACTCTGCAATAACCCGGGCTGTGGTGGTGACCGGCTTCGTCTATGCGCCAAAGGAAGAGAAGAGAGAGCTGCTGCGCCAGGTGGAGGCGCTGATGTATACTGTTAAAAAGCGTACGGAATAGGATGGCAGGATCCCTGCTTTAGACAATTCTTAAAGCTCTGCGAGCTTTCATTGTAACTACTGCC
>CAZVLJ010000013.1:24549-51829 GCA_964627825.1 uncultured Rikenella sp.
ACAATTCTTAAAGCTCTGCGAGCTTTCATTGTAACTACTGCCTACTGGTACTGCCTACTGCCTCTTCTAATCCACGAAATTATAGCGCTGGTCGCGCCTGACAGGTATGAAACCTGCCTCACGTATTATCTCCTGCATGGTCTCCGGGCTCACCCTGAACGGATCTCCGGCAGCGCTCACCACGTTCTCCTCAATCATTACCGATCCCAGATCATTGGCACCGCCATGAAGTGACATCATTGCTGTCTCCCGGCCCACTGTCAGTATTGAGGCCTGGAGGTTGAGAATATTATCAAGCATTATCCTGCTTATGGCTATCATCTTCAGATACTCAATAGCAGTAACCTTGCTCCGTATGCCATCCTTTTCAGCCAGCCTGGTGCCACGGTCCATGAACGGCCATGGTATGAATGTGATGAAGCCGTCATGACCTGTAGGCCGTACATCCTGCAGCTTACGCAGCAGGTCGAGGTGCTCCAGTCGTTCCTGCACCGTCTCGGCGTGCCCGAACATCATCGTAGCCGAGGTGGGCAGGTTGAGCCTGTGAGCTTCCCTCATCACCCCCAGCCATTCTGCCACTGTTGCCTTGGCGGGAGAGACCAGCTTCCTGACTCTGTCAGAGAGTATCTCCGCCCCGGCGCCGGGCAGGGAGTCGAGCCCGGCATCGTACAGGGCCGACAGCACATCACGGTAACTCATCTTTTCAGCCCTGGCCAGCCAGGCAACCTCCGGAGGCCCCAGTGCATGCAGTTTTACCCCGGGCCACCGGCTCTTGAGCCTGCTGAAGAGAGACGTATAGAAGGTGAGTCCCAGCTCGGGATTCATCCCTCCCTGCAACAGCAGCTGGTCACCACCGAGTGCCAGAAGCTCTTCTATCTTCCGGTCATACTCCTCATCCGTGGTTACGTAGGCATCCTCACTTTTCGCCGTACGGCAGAAATTGCAAAAACGGCACTGGGAGAAACAGATATTGGTGATATTAACATTGCGGTCAATCATCCACCCCACCATGTTGCCCGTGTGAAGCCTTCGTCTAATTCGGTCGGCTATATAGATCAGCTCCTCAACGGGTGCTCCCTCCCAGAGGCTGAGCGCCTCCTCAACGGTGATGCGTCCGCCCCCGTCAAGCCTGTTGTATAATTGTTCTCTGATCCCCATCCTGTGACCTCCTGAGCATTGCAGCCCCGGCCCGCAAAGGTAATACAATAAAGCTAAATCATTCAATTATTTCATTAACTTTACCACCACGGACAGCCATCAGCTATCCGTAATACGGGAATAAAAATGGAAAAAAAATCTATAATTGCGGGCATCACACAGGGAGACATAAACGGCATCGGCTATGAGATCATTATGAAAGCCCTGTCAGACACCGCTGTGACCGACCTGTGCATACCTGTTGTCTATGGTTCGCCCAAGGTAGCGGCGTATCATCGCAAGGTGCTTAACATTAATAATTTCAATTTCTATAACATCCGTTCTGCCGCTGAGGCTAACCCGAAAAAAGTCAATCTTGTCAACTGCCTTGGAGATGACGTGCGCGTAGAGCTGGGCAAGTCCACCCCCGAGGGAGGTCAGGCTTCCCTGGCTGCCCTTGAAAGTGCCGTTGCAGACCTGACGGGTGGAAAGATTGATGTGCTGGTCACCGCACCCATTGACAAGCACAACATACAGTCTGACAGTTTCCGTTTTACAGGCCATACTGATTACCTGAAGTCAAAGATCGGATCTCATGAAGTGCTGATGCTGATGATCAGCGAGAGCATGAAGATAGGTTTTGCCACTGAGCATCTCCCGTTGCGCGAGGTGGCCGGAGCCATCACGGTGAACAGTCTTCTTGGCAAGATCAGACTGATGAACAGGTCATTGTTGCAGGACTTTGCCATCCGCGGGCCGAAGATAGGGGTGTTAAGCCTCAATCCTCATGCAGGTGACGGCGGGCTGCTGGGAAGTGAGGAGAAGGAAATTATTATCCCCGCAATTACCAAAGCAAACGAAGAGGGGATACTGGCCTTCGGGCCCTACTCATCAGACGGTTTCTTCGGATCAGGCGCCTTCAGCAGGTTTGATGCCATTCTGGCCATGTATCATGATCAGGGTATGGGGGCCTTCAAGGCGCTCGCCTTTGACACAGGCGTGAATTTCACAGCCGGATTGCCGGTAATACGAACCTCCCCGGTGCATGGTACGGCTTTCGACATAACGGGAAAGAATGAAGCATCAGGCAACTCAATGCGCCAGGCTATTTACGCTGCCGTTGATATATATCGGAACAGGGAGATGTATGAAGAGATATCCCGTAATCCTTTGCAACCACAGAAGATAGAGATTCATCCCGAGCATGTGGATGAACTTCCTCCCGAACCGGAAAATGACGACCAACACTTATGATCGATTATATAACCGGCACGGTGACCGAGCTGAACCCCGCCTTTGTGGTGGTTGAATGCAACGGAATAGGGTACAGCATAAACATCTCCCTGAATACATACGCTGCGCTGGATAAGGCAGACAGATGCAAGATACTGGTACATGAAGCCATCCGTGAGGATGCTTATCTCCTCTTCGGCTTTGCCACTGAAGATGAGCGTGATCTCTTCAGGCAGCTCATAACCGTCTCCGGCGTTGGCGCAGGTACCGCAAGGATAATGCTTTCTTCGGTCAAACCACCTGACCTGAGAGAGGCAATCATCAGTGGTGATGTTAGCATTCTCAAGGGAGTCAAGGGTATAGGTTTGAAGACCGCCCAGCGTATCATTGTAGACCTGAAAGACAAAATTGGGAAACATATCGGCTCCGGTGAAATAATTGCATTTTCCGACAATACTGCACGTGAAGAAGCGTTATCTGCTTTAGTGATGCTTGGCTTTGCCAGGAACAGCGCCACGAAGGTTGTTGATAACCTCCTCAGGGAAGATAAAAAACTCCAGGTGGAAGAAATAGTCAGAAGGGCGCTGAAACTGTTATAAACAGGGTGCCGGATTGCAGTTTTTTTCACATATTAGAGATCTTTGGATCAGGGTGGGGCTATTGACACTCCTCACTCTTTTCCCAATTATCCTCTCTGCCCAGACACTCCCCGGTGACACCCTCCTCAAACTAAACAATGATCCTGCATTTCCATGGGAGGCAAAGGAGTCATCTCCGCTCTTCCTCAGCAACCCGTCCAACATCACCACCCGCGTTGAATATGACGGCCGGAACAGGCAGTACATCATCTACCAGAAGGCTGGCAGCATAGACTACCGGCCGCCTGTATACATGACGCCAGAGGAGTATCGCAGGTATGAGTTTAACCAGGCGATGCGCGAATACTGGGACGCCACCCTCCGGGGTGAGGCCAGCGGCTTCCGTTCCTCACTCATCCCCCAGATAGAGGTGGGAGGTGAAACATTTGACCGCATCTTCGGCAGCAACGTCATCAATATCGTACCGCAGGGATCAGCCGAACTGATCTTCGGTATCAATATCTCTCATACTGAGAACCCCACCCTCTCGGAGAGGCTTCGTACCATACCCACGTTCGACTTCCAGGAAAAGATCCAGATGAATGTTACCGGCACTATTGGCGACAAAATGCAGCTGGGTATCAACTACAATACGGAAGCAATGTTTGAGTTTGAGAACCGGACGAAACTGGAGTACTCAGGCAAGGAGGATGAGATCATCAAGAAGATTGAAGCCGGTGATGTAACCCTCCCGCTGAACGGCACCCTCATAACGGGCAGTTACAGCCTCTTCGGCCTGAAGACAGAGCTGCAGTTCGGCAAGCTGACCATGACATCCGTATTTTCCCAGCAGAAGGGTGAGTCATCGGTGGTGGAGGTCAAGGGCGGGTCTCAGGTAAGTGATTACGAGATCACCGCTGACAGCTATGAGGCCAACCGCCACTTCTTTCTATCGCAGCAGTTCAGGGAAAACTTTGACGGGGCACTGTCAAACCTCCCTATTGTCAGCACCGGACTGAACATTGAGAAGATAGAGGTCTGGATCACCAATGAGACCAGCCGCTTTGAGGATGTTAGCAACAGGAATATAGTTGCGTTCCTTGACCTGGCAGAGAACCAGGCAAACATCTACAATACAGTCCCGGAATTCCAGGGAATGCCCGGCGGACCCGTCAACCCGTCGAATAATACGAACGGCATGTATGAACAGCTGAACACCACCTATGTAAATATCCGCAATATTGACCAGGTGGCTGATGCTTTTGCAGGTTTATATCCGGGATTCCAGATAGGACGCGACTATGAAAAGATAGAAAATGCACGCAAGCTTACCGAGCGCGAGTACACGGTAAACAGGCAGCTGGGCTACATCTCTCTCAATATTGCCCTAAATAATGATGAGGTGCTGGCAGTTGCATACGAATACACTCTGAACGGCCAGGTCTTTAAGGTAGGTGAATTCTCCACTGACGGTATTACAGCACCTGATGCACTCATACTCAAACTCATCAAGGGTACCACACTGAGTCCCCAGATCCCTGCCTGGAAGCTGATGATGAAGAATATCTACAACATCGGGTCAGGCAGACTGGAGCCGAGGGACTTTCAGGTTAATATCCTCTACCAGGATGACAAGACGGGCAATGCACTGAACTATCTCCCAGACACCCCCCTTGACGGCAAGGTGCTGCTGCAGGCACTTGGCCTTGATCAGCTCAACTCGCAGCTTGACAGGCAGCCTGACGGCCTGTTTGACTTTGTTGAAGGGGTTACGGTAATGGCTGACAGGGGGCGGATCATCTTCCCCGTGCTGGAGCCCTTCGGGCGGCATCTGTTAAAGTATATCACTGATCCCGAGCAGATAAGAAAGTATGTCTTCACCGAGCTCTATGACTCAACCCAGACCGTGGCCAGACAGATGGCCGAGAAGAACAAGTATCTCCTGCGGGGGCAGTTCACCTCGGCAACCGGGTCAGAGATAAGGCTCAATGTGGCTAACATACCGGCCGGCTCGGTCAAGGTTACTGCCGGAGGGGTAACCCTGACTGAGAATGTTGACTACACTGTAGACTACAACATGGGTTCGGTCAAGATCATCAACTCAGCCATCATAGAATCACAGACGCCCGTCCAGGTCTCGCTTGAGAGCAACCAGTTCTTCGGACTGCAGACAAAGACACTGGTGGGGACCCATCTCAATTACCGATTCTCAGAAAATTTCAACCTGGGAGGAACAGTTCTCAGGCTGACTGAGAGACCCTATACGCAGAAGGTGACCTACGGGGAGGATCCCATCTCCAACACAATATATGGTTTTGATGCTTCATACCGGGCTGAATCACAGCTCCTCACCAGTGCTATTGACTGGCTTCCTTTCATTCAGACGAAGGCCCCCTCATCCATCAACTTCTTCGGCGAGTTTGCCCATCTGGTACCCGGGCACAGCAGAGCAATCACTTCTGAGGGGGCAGTCTATATTGATGATTTTGAAGCCAGTGAGATATCGCTTGACCTGAGGGCGTTCAATGCATGGTCACTTGCCAGCGTGCCTCAGGGACAGGATCATCTCTTCCCCGAGGCAAAGCTGAGCAAGGATCTCCGCTCCGGCATGAACCGTGCACTGACGGCCTGGTATGTCATTGACCCCCTCTTCCTGCGTAACGGCTCCACCACGCCCGGACACATACGCGCCAATCCTGACCTGCAGTCGAGCCACTTCGTCCGCGAGATCTATGAGACCGAGATATTTCCGTTCAAGGAATCGCCCAGCGGGATTCCCACCAACATCTCTGTTCTCAACGTGGCTTTCTATCCTGAGGAGCGCGGACCCTACAACTTTGATGTGCTTCCCGGTGCCTACTCGGCAGGTCTGAATGCCGACGGACTGCTCAACTCACCCCGCACGCGCTGGGGAGGGATGATGCGCGAGCTGCTCACCAACGACTTTGAATCTGCCAATATCCAGTACATAAAGTTCTGGGTCATGGATCCCTTCGTGGAGAACCCTGATCATGAAGGTGGTGATCTCTATTTCAACCTCGGTAACATTTCTGAGGACATTTTGCGTGATTCACGGAAACAGTTTGAGAACGGACTGCCCAACTCACCACTGCTTGTCAACGTGGATACTACCGTCTGGGGTCGCGTGCCCACAGTGCAGGCTGTGGTCCACGCCTTTGACAATAACATTGACTCACGCCGTTACCAGGATGTGGGGCTTGACGGCCTGAGCAACGAGGATGAGGCATCTTTTTTTGACAGCTTCCTGCAGGAGGTTGGCGTAGTAGTTAGTCCCGAGGTCCTTGATCAGATACTGGATGATCCGTCAAATGACGACTTCCACTATTTCAGAGGTTCCGACTATGACAGGTTGGAGCTTGGCATTCTTGAACGCTACAAGAGGTTCAATGGTACAGAGGGCAACTCACCCACGTCCGAAATGTCCGATGAATCCTATCCCACCAGCGGCACCACCCTGCCGGACATGGAAGATATCAACCGTGACAACACCCTGAGCGAGACGGAGAGCTACTACCAGTATCATATCAGCCTCAGGCCCGAGGATATGGTTGTAGGAGAGAACTTTATAGTTGACGAGCTTGAATACACCGCGACCTTCTTAAACGGAGAAAAATCACCGGTCAAATGGTACCAGTTCAAGATCCCTGTCACAGATTATGAGAGAAGGATAGGGTCAATACGTGATTTCAAGTCGATACGGTTCCTTCGCATGTTCATGCGCAATTTTGACGAGCAGGTCATCATGCGTTTTGCCCGTCTGGAGCTTGTAAGGTCAGAATGGCGGAAATACAATCTCACCTTCTTTGAGGGCGGAGAGCGTATCACTATCCCCGAAGAGGATGATGGCACATTTGAGATCAGCTCGGTGAGCATTGAGGAAAATGCAGGCAAGGAGCCGGTGAACTATGTCCTTCCTCCTGGTTTTGACCGTGTCATTGATCCCGCCAACCCGGCACTGAGGCAACTCAATGAGCAATCTATGGTCCTTCGTGTACGCGAGCTGGCCGATGGTGATGCCCGGGCTACATATAAGACTGTCGCCCTTGACATGAGGCAGTACAGGCGGCTGAAGATGGAGGTGCATGCCGAGGCACTCATTGGCGAGCCGCTTGATGATGATGAGATGACAGTCTTCGTAAGGCTGGGATCAGACTACCGGAGCAATTTCTACGAGTATGAGATTCCCCTGAAGCTGACCCCATATGGGCGGTATAACAATGATATAGAGGAACAGAGGGCTATTGTCTGGCCTGAGGCAAACAAGATAGACATAGATCTTTCCTTGCTGCTTGACGCGAAGCAGGCCCGCGATGCCGCCATGCGTCAGCCGAATTCATCCATCAGCGAAGGAGATATCTATTCCACCCATTCAGGCATGGCGCGCATCTCTGTCAGCGGCAATCCCAATCTCAGTAATGTGAGGGTTGTGATGGTGGGTGTGAGAAACCCGATCAGGACCCGTCGTCCACAGTATGATGATGGATCACCGCGCTCGGTGGAGGTGTGGATCAATGAGCTCCGCCTGAGCGATTTCCGCGAGGATGGCGGGTGGGCCGCCAACGCACAGATGCAGGCCAGGCTGGCCGATCTGGGGACGGTCAACCTCGTTGGGCAGACCAGCACCCCGGGGTGGGGAAGCATAGACAAGAATGTCAACCAGCGAAGCATGGAACAGGTGATCCAGTATGATCTCTCCTCCAACCTGGAACTGGGCAAGTTCTTCCCTGAGAAAGCAGGCATCCGGATACCTGTGTATATGGGCTTCTCGGAAAACCGCATAAGACCGCAGTATGACCCGCTTGATCCGGACATCCTGCTAAATGATGCACTTGAAAACCTTGAGACGAAGGCAGAGAGAGACAGCCTCCTCAACCTTTCGGAGGAGTATTCCCGCCGCCGCACACTGACAGTAAGCAATGCAGGAACCACCAGGAGAGGAGAGAAGCCCCATGCATGGGACCCGGCAAACGTAACCGTCAGCTACGCGTTCAACGAGGTCTACAACACTGATCCTACAACTGAGGTCGACGTAGAAAGAACATACAGGGGAGGAATTGCGTACGATTTTGATGCCCGCCCAAAAAATATCACACCCTTCCAGAAAGCCCGCGTATTCAACTCCCCGGCCTTCAGGCTTATCAAGGACTTCAACCTTTATCTCTTCCCGAAGCATATCACCGTGCGCACCGATCTCTACAGGTACTATAACGAAGTCAAGACCCGAAACATAAATAACCCAGACCTGCTCATCGAGCCCGTCTTCACAAAAGATTTTCAGTGGACACGGTTCTATGACGTCAAGTATGACATTACCAAGCAATTAAAAGTGGACTTCACCGCCAGCAGCATAGCCCGCATAGATGAACCTGAAGGAGGCGCTGACCGCCGGAGATACCCGGAATTATTTGATGTGTGGCGTGATTCAATAATGACCAACCTGGGCCAGTTCGGGCGGACAACAAATTACTACCACCTGCTGAACCTGAACTACAATGTCCCGATCAATAAGCTGCCCCTGCTCTCATGGGTGACCTCCAACGCGAGGTACAGCGCCAGGTACGACTGGCTGGCAGGAACCATCTTCCCCGACTCGCTTAATATTAACCCTGGCAATACCATCAAGAACTCAAATAACGGCCAATTCACACTACAGGCCAACCTGACCAACCTTTACAACAAGTCTAAATTCCTGAAGGAGATTGAGACCACCACCCAGCCTGGTGCGCGGCGGCGCATGAGCCTGGGCTATGAGGAGGTAACCCATTCGCGCAGGGGCATTCCCCTCAGAGCCGGAAGAGCGCGCATTATCAACCATAATCTCAAAACAAGGGATGTGACCATCACCGTTACGGCGCCTGACGGCACCATCGTCAGCGGCAAGCATGAGGTGGTGTCAGATACGCGCGTGGATTTCACGCCTGACACTGATGTTAAAAGTGCCAGCATTGACATTAAGGGAAGGGTGGAGAAGAAGCCGGGCATGGCCAGCATCCTGGGCCGCTATGCTGTACGCGGGCTGATGGCACTGCGTAACGTCTCGGCCACCTATACCGTTGAGCAGGGACATATACTCCCGGGATACATGCCGGGAACCTCTCTCCTCGGACAACAGAACTATGGAGGGATGTCATCACCGGGATGGCGGTTCCTGGTGGGTCTTACGGATGAGCGGTTTTTTGATGAGGCTGTCATCAACGGATGGATTACCACGGATACGCTGCTGAACAACGCTGCCACCTTCAGCAAGCGTGAGCAGATAAACCTGAGGGGCAATATTGAGCCCTTCCCCGGACTTCGCATTGATGTGACAGGTGACCGCCGCTATTCGGAGACAATCTCTTCATACCTGCGGGCAGACAGAAACGGCAACTTCCCGGACAGCACCAGGAACACCCGCATCACCGGCAACTTCACAATATCAGTAGTGTCATGGGGCACCGCTTTTGAGAAGATTCCCAAATCAGGCGAGTATGTCTCCGCGACCTTTGAACGCTTCCGTGATTACACTGCCATTATCTCTCAACGCAGGGCCAATGACCGCCAGCAGACAGACAACCTGTATGATCCTCATTTTGACCCTGTGACAGGCGGGCAGGTCACCGGTCCCTATGCCAGCGGTTATGGCATCACCTCGGCCGAGGTCCTTGTCCCGGCATTTCTTGCCGCCTATACGAGGAGAGATCCCGGGAAGATAACACTCTCATCTTTCCCCTCCATGCTACACATAATGCCTAACTGGAGGATCAATTTTGAGGGACTGACAAAATTCGAGGCCGTGAGGAAAGTCTTCAATTCGGTGAGTCTCTCTCACCAGTACAGGTCAACATATACCATCGGGTCATTCAACACCAGTCTCTATTATGATCCGGATGAGTCGGGTATAAGCCGGATTCGCGACATGAAATCAAATTTCATTCCTCAGTATGAGATCAATACCGTGACAATCAATGAGCAGTTCAGTCCGTTCATCAACATTGACATGGGGTGGAAGAACTCGCTGACCACCCGGATCGAGTACCGGAAGTCGCGTACCGTTACGCTCAACCTGGCCAGCAACCAGGTGGCTGACATAAGGAATGATGAGATAACCATCGGAGCCGGATACCGCTTTGACGATGTGGCAATCACACTGCGTTCCCGTACCGGGCAGAGGGCACTGAAAAGCGATCTGAACATCAAGCTTGATTTTTCCATCAGGGATAACAAAACGCTGGCCCGTAAGCTGATAGAAGAGGTGAACCAGCCGGTGGCAGGACAGAAGGTATTTACCATTGGCGCTACAGCTGACTATGTGCTCAGTGACCGGTTTAACCTGCAGGTGTATGCTGATCATTCAATGAATGACCCGTTTGTAGCCAACACCTTCCTGACATCAAACACCAACTTCGGCTTCAGTCTCAGATTCACGCTGGTACAGTGATACTGTGGCTGCTGAGTAAAAAAAAGGTTTATCAGGGCATAAATACCAAAAAAGATGTATTTTTGACAACCTGAGATCTGAAGATCAAAGTCTAACAAATAAAAATATCAAGCAATGAATGTTCCGACAAACCTGAAGTACACCAAGGATCATGAGTGGGTTCTCGTCAAAGGCAACGAAGCAACCGTAGGCATTACTGATTTTGCCCAGCATGAACTGGGTGACATAGTATTTATTGAGATTGAGACAGTCGGTGAAGAGCTTGGCCATGGAGAGGTTTTCGGAACGGTGGAGGCAGTCAAGACCGTATCTGATCTCTTCATGCCTGTCAGCGGCACGGTTAAGGAGAAGAACGAGGAGCTCGATTCTGCTGCTGAGCTGGTAAACAGTGATCCCTATGGACAGGGGTGGATGATCAGGGTTGAGCTTTCTGATCCGGCAGAACTCGACGGACTTCTTGATGCCGAAGCATACAAGAAGCTCATTGGTGCGTAACTGACAACCGATAAAAAAAAGAGCTGCAGAGATGCAGCTTTTTTTTATTGTCGAATTTCGATTTTCGATTGCCGGATTTTATCGACAATCGGGAATCGACAATCGCAAATCCTAAAGTGTTTTCTTAACCTGTACAGTCTGGTATCCCTCAATTATATCTCCTGCCTTGATATCATTGAAGTTTTCAATGTTCAATCCGCACTCGTAGCTTTGGAGATGACCCATTAAGATGAATAGCAGCCTGACATGCCATTGATAGTATCCTTAAGCAGCTATTTGCATGGGAATTTCATTTTATAATAGAATATCTATATTTATATATAGTAAACAATGTTTAATATAATTTAACATCGATGCCTCTATGCATTTTGATTTTTAAGATGTTTTTAAGCATGTCTCCGGGTTTGTACTTACTTTATCAAGCCCGGCGAAGAACATTGCAAGAAGCAGTAAGATAAGACTTTAAAGGGCTATGCTCATCCTTGGAGAGGAGCTGTTTGTTAAAAAAGGTTAATTTACCTTTTTATTGTTTTATATATTGGAAATTTTTATATTTGAGGCGTATTAAACAATGTGAATAAAAGTAAACAAAGTTGAATAGCCCAAAACCAATCTAAAGCAGCATGAAACAAAAAAAAGCTCATATTAAACTGACCTGCACACTGCTACTATCACTACTACTGGTAACTTCATGTACTCAACAGATAATTTCAGATGGGAAGAAGTCAGTTCTGGAAATCAGGAAAGCCGGAACCAGCAGTCTGAGAATCACGCTCAGACCAAAGGAAGTATCCGCTTCTGTTTTGCAAACTCCTGTTTTGGCTGAGGGTGAGATCGGAAGGCCTGACATCAGAGTAGCCTCACTAAGCAAGACAATTAAGCGTAAAGTTGGATCACTTAGTGTTGAGATATCTCCTGATCCGTTAAAGATTGTGGTAACAGATCAGGGAGATAAGAAAATTCAAGAGATTACGTTTTTGCCGGATGGCCGTGTTTCTTTCCAAACAGATGACAAGCCTATTTTAGGGATGGGTGAGGGTGGCCCGAGAATGGGGAAAGAGTGGAAGGATGAACAAATTGAATTTGACCGCAGAGGCAGATTACATGAAATGGTGCCCAGATGGCAATCGAATGCATATGGTTCGCGCAATCCGGTTGCTTGTCTGATCGGCACCTCAGGTTGGGGACTATATATGCCTTCTCCGTGGGTTCAGGTTGATCTCAGAGACCCGGGGAACGGCTATTTTATCCCCTGGGAGCCTCCTGTATTAGAGAGTGATTCAGTTGCGCACAGGAGGCAATACGTGAGGCTGGTTCAGGGAAGGCCTCCTGTCGATGAAATAATTCCTGGTTTGTTTGATCTTTTTGTCTTCAATGGTGAGAAGCCCGGGGACATCATGAAAGACATATCCATAATTACCGGGCCTGCAGTCTTACCACCCAAATACTCTTTAGGGTACATGCAATCACATCGGACTTTGGAGGATGAAACACAGATGATTGATATAGTCAAGACATTTAGAGATAAGAGAATTCCGATAGATGCTGTGATCTACCTGGGAACCGGATTCTGTCCCCGGGGTTGGAATCTGGAACAACCCTCTTTTGAGTTTAATCCGGAGGTGTTCAAGCGGGAACCGGCTGAGGTTATTAATGATTTACATAATTTTAATGTTAAAGTTATAGCTCATATAGTACCCTGGAACCGTGACAAACTACCGACACTTCGCGGTTCAATTCCGCCCAAAGAAGGAGAAACAGTTGATGAAGGGCATCTATTCCCGTATTGGAATCAGCATCTGGAATTGGTCAAAACAGGAATTGATGCCTGGTGGCCTGATGAAGGGGACTGGTTTAACTTATATGAGAGAATAAACAGACACAGGCTCTATTATGAGGGTCCTGTCTTTACCCAACCGGAAATTCGGCCATGGAGCCTGCACCGGAACGGACATTTGGGTGTAGCTCAATGGGGAGGCTGGGTATGGTCTGGAGATACAGAATCCTCCTGGAAAACACTTGAAGGTCAGATTGCAGTGGGTATTAATCACTCTCTTAGTCTTTCCCCTTTCTGGGGATCTGACATAGGTGGCTTCTATCCCAGGAATGACAGAACAGGTGAGATGTACGCAAGGTGGTTCCAGTTTGGAGCCTTCTGCCCCTCCTTCAGATCTCACGGTCGAACATGGTGGACTGTGCTTCCCTGGGGCTGGGGACTATCAGATATGGGGCCGAGGGAAGATAATAATCGCAATGTGCCGGCACCGAACACAGAGATGTATAATCCTTCTCCCTCGGAACTCAACAACCCGAAAATCGAGCCTGTTTGCAGAAAGTATGCTGAACTAAGATACCAGTTACTGTCTTACAATTATACACTTGCTTGGGAGGCAAGGGAAACCGGGCTCCCGATGATGAGAGCCATGTGGATTCATTATCCTGATGATATGAATGCTATCGGTATTGCCGACCAGTATCTTTGGGGCAGACATATGCTTATTGCACCGGTTTATGAGCCTGGAGCCACTGAACGTGTAATATACCTGCCGGATGGCACGTGGTATGACTGGTTTACGAATGACATTATTGAAGGGGGTTCTTCTCAATCCAGACCCGTAGATCTTGAAACAATGCCAATTCTGGTTAAGGCTGGCGCAATTATCCCGACTGATCCTGTAAGACAGTATGTGTCTGAAAAAGTAGAGGGCGATCTGACATTCAGGATATATACCGGTTCGGATGGTGAATACACTCTGTATGAAGATGATGGTATATCAAATGATTATCTTAAGGGTACTAACTACAATGTCATTCATCTGATTTGGAATGATGAAACAAGAAACCTTACGATTGAACCTGTCGTTATGAGTATGTCCGGTAACTCTCAGAGGAAGTTCAAGGCCATAACCTTACCTGACGAGAAAACCTATGAAATCGTATTGAATGGGCATAAAATGGACTTAAAGCTTGAGTAACCAGTCAATCTGAATAATCTCCCGACGAGCAGTCAGATCTATAATTACTTGGTAATAACAGCATACCGATCAAGAATTACGCATTAATTGTTAAACGAGGTTTATTATAATGAAATTAAGTTGACTAATAAAGAACTGAAAGACACTAAACACACGTGGTAATGCAATCATATTCGTGTGATTGTTGCCTTGACAATGCAGAAAATAATGATTGAAAATATCTTGAGTGGCTTAGAAATTCAAAACTTAAACACTTAACCTAATGGAAAAAGAAAATGGAATTATTTCAATTGGGATTCAGGGCATTAAGACCCATAAAGTAAGGCCGGGCCCAATCCTTATGTTGGTATTATTGCTAACCGGTTTTATGGTTAATGCACAGACCCGAACCATAACGGGAAGTATCTTGGCAGAAGACGGCACAACTATGCCTGGCGTTACAGTATCAGTTGAGGGAACAAATCAAGGTGTAATCAGTGATGTTGACGGAAGATATTCCATCAGTATTACAGCCCCGGCTGATTTTCTGGTATTCTCCTTCGTGGGTATGAGGACCGAAAGAATTCAGATCGCAGGAAGATCAGTGATTGATGTGGTAATGACTGAGGATCTGCTTAATCTTGAAGAGGTTGTGGTAATCGGATATGGGACAATAAAGAAGGAGGAGGTTACCTCGGCAGTAAGTAGCGTTAAGTCGGACAATTTTAATCTTGGAAGTGTCAGCGATGCTGGACAATTAATAAAGGGTAAGGTTGCCGGTTTGTCAATTGTGAACTCTAGTGGTGACCCACTGGAAGA
Source organism: uncultured Rikenella sp. (assembly GCA_964627825.1). Lineage (GTDB taxonomy): Bacteria > Bacteroidota > Bacteroidia > Bacteroidales > VadinHA17 > SR-FBR-E99. Next base: position 39,207 of record CAZVLJ010000013.1, read on the forward strand.
ATCACAGATTATGCTCAGAGGTATAACCTCACTGTTTTCAAGTACGGCTCCCCTTGTTTTAATTGACGGTGTTCCGGGAAGCATAAATAGTGTGGCTCCACAGGATATCGAATCTATTGATGTTCTTAAGGATGGATCCGCTGCAGCCATCTACGGTACAAGGGGGACCAATGGTGTTATTCTTATTACTACAAAAAGAGTAAGCGGAGCTACACCAATGACTGTTGAATATAATGCTTATATGAATCTTCAGAAGATTGCCAGGCGGCCAGATCTTCTGGATGCCGAGGATTACAAAAGGTTAATAAATGAAGGTGTCAACCTTATTGACCACGGTTATAGCACTGACTGGCTTGATCAGATACTTGTTAAGAATCCGGTTAGTTATATGAACAACATATCAATTAAGGGTGGAACCGAAAAGTCTGATTATATAGCAACAATCAACAGCCGGAACAATAAAGGCATATTCATTTGCTCAGGTTTGAAACAATTAAATGGCAGGATCGATTTGAACCATTCTATGTTTAAGGATATTCTAAATATCAATGTCGGATTCCATGGACGTCTTCGTGAAGCCCCATCCACCACATCCAATGGCCGGTTCAATTCTGAGGCTTACAAACAGGCAATAACAAGAAATCCAACTGACAGGGTTGTAGATGATGATGGCAATTGGGTCAACAGAGGGATTTATATGTATGATAATCCTGTTGCATTACTCAGGGAGTCGAATGGAAGCTCAAAGGGAAGGCTAATGAGGTTTTATGGGAATGTGACCCTGAAGCCGTTGAAAAACGTAACCTCCAAGTTGCTCTTATCTCGTACTCAGACGAATGAAGATATATCTTTTTACCGATCAGCGGATAACCCGGCTTCCATTAATAACGGTCAGGCTGGTTATGCGTCACGCGCATTTGAGAGTTCCATGGAAGATCTCTTAGAGTTTACTACAGAAGTCAGCAAATCGTTTGGAGAACATAGGTTATCCCTGTTAGGAGGCTACAGTTACCAGGATCGGCTGGATGATGAGTTCGATGTATCTACATACGATTTCCCATCTGATGCGTATGAGTATAATGATCTCTCTTTAGGAGCAGCATTGCAGGAAGGAAAGGCTACAATGGGAAGTTATAGGAGCATGTCAAAGCTAATTGGCTTTTTTGGCAGGTTGAATTATAACTATGATGACCGATACCTGCTTTTGGCTAGTATCCGGTATGAGGGCTCATCAAAATTCGGAGCTAACCATCAATGGGGTATGTTCCCTGCCATATCACTGGGCTGGAGGATTAACGAGGAGGAATTCATGGAGGATTTGTCATTTGTAAGTGACCTGAAACTCAGGCTTGGCTATGGTGTTACAGGAACGGCTCCTTCAAGTCCTTACCTTTCACTTACCAGATTGTCGTTTGGCAACAACATACTTTACAATGGCGAATGGATCAAAGAGATCAGACCTGCAAGTAATCCGAATCCGGATCTCAGATGGGAAAAAAAGCTTGAAACAAATATAGGGTTAGATGCAGGCGTTCTTGACAATCGGTTAAGATTAACTCTTGATCTCTATTACAGAATAACCAGGGATATGCTGTGGAATTTTCAGGTTCCTGTGCCACCCTATCTTTATAGTAGCGTGGTGGCCAATGTTGGTCAGGTTGAAAATAAGGGACTTGAAGCTTTGTTGGAGATAGTCCCGGTCCAATCTGGTGATTTAACGTGGACATCTTCCCTTTCCTATTCTACAAATAGGAACAAACTGATCTCCCTGAGTAATGAGTTATATGAAACTACAAATGATTTCTTTGACACTGGCAGTACTGGTCCGCCTATCCAGCAATCAACCCATAGGGTGAAGATCGGCGGTCCGATAGGCGACTTCTACGGCTATAAAGTTGTCGATATAGATGATGAGGGTCATTGGATAATGGAGAACGCTGATGGAGAAAGGATTAACAGTGCAGATAAAACCACGGATGACAAGCAATTTTTAGGAAACGGTCTGCCCAAACACTATGCTGACTGGAATAACACAGTACAGTACAAGAATTTCCAGATGCAGCTACGTATGAGAGGTGCATTTGGATTCCAGATACTTAACTTCCAAAGGATGTATTATGAAAATCCTTCATCAGCCTCAAATTACAATAATCTGACGTCCGGGTTTGATCTTGTTTATGATAAAGTCAGGCTTACCGAGACTCAGGAGTATACCAGTTACTATATTGAGGATGGCGATTATTGGAAAATTGATAATATAACTTTGGGATATGATTTCAATACCTCTTCGGTGCCTGTAATAAATAGCGCACGCTTGTACCTTTCTGCAAGTAATCTGCTGACGTTTACCAAGTACAAGGGCCTTGATCCTGAAGTTCGGGTTTCAGGGCTTTATCCGGGAAACGACCCCCTGAATAAGTATCCGACAATAAGGACTTATACACTTGGAATTGATATCGTGTTCTAAACATAACAATAAGATCATGAAACATAATTGTTTAACCTATATTGTAGTTATAATGCTCCTTCTGATCGGAGGAAGTTCCTGTACAGATCTTAAGGAGGAAGTATTCTCAGACCTAATCGCTGAGGAGTACAGTCCTAAGCCAAGCGACTTGCCAGTATTGATGGGCCCTGCCTATTCTTCACTCAGGACGGTCTACTTTGGCTGGCATGGGTATTTTGATACCATGGAAGAGTCCGCAGATATCATTGCCACTTGTTCACGACCGCGAGGTTGGTATGATGGTGGTGTATACCAAAGAATGCATGAGCACACGTGGACTCCATTACAGAGCCATATTAACTCGCTCTGGGATAGATGCTATGCTGGCATTACGAACGTCAACAGATGCGTATTCCAGATTGAATCCGGCTCAATTCCTATTGATGAAGATCTTGCAACAAAGGCATTAGCTGAACTTCGGGTTGCGCGAGCTTTCTATTACTATCTCCTCTGTGATGGTTTTGGGAATGTTCCGATTATTACAAAGTATGATATGGAGAAGGGATATCTGCCTGATCAGTCAGCCAGAGAGGATGTCTTTGATTTCATCGTAACTGAAATCATTGAGAGTGTTCCCTACCTGTCCGAGGAGGCAGATGTGGAAATGTATGGACGATGGAACAAGTGGGCTGCCAAGACTTTTCTGGCAAAAATGTACATCAATGCTATTGTATACAAAGGTGTACCAATGTGGGAGGAGTGTATCACGCAATGCAATGATGTAATCGCATCCGGGAAATACTCTTTGGAAGGCACCTTTAAGAACTGCTTCATAACTGAAAACCAAAGCTCAACAGAACTAATCTTTTCTATTCCATTTGATGAGATTTATGCACCGGAATTCAACCTTCACCTTAAAACCTTACCAAGCAGCACACAGTCGGTATGGGATTTCAAGCAGCCACCATGGGGTTATGGAGGCTCCTGCGCCATTCCTCAGTTTATAAATACATATCATCCTGATGACAGCAGGCTGGAGGATTGCTGGATTATGGGTTATATGATATCTACAAGCGGTGACAGTATCAAATCAATGGTTGACGGTGTCTCTCCTCTTCAGTTCAAGAATGAACTTAAGGGTATTCTTGATGCAGGGGAGATGGAAGGTTACAGACTTGGGAAATATGAGTTTAAACTGGGATGTTCATTATTAAGTAATGACTTCCCGATATTCCGATACGCTGATGTACTTCTAATGAAGGCAGAAAGCATGCTCAGATCTGATCCATCATCTGCCGGTTTAGCTGCTGAGATTGTTACTGAGGTAAGGGGAAGGAACTTTAAGGATAATCCCTCTGCAGCAATTGTGACCGGTGACGAGCTTCTCGGAGGCAGCTCATACCAGTATGGCGAGGTTCAGAATGGAGTTCTGATAAACCCTGAGGGCGGAGATGACATTCAATTGGGTCGCATGCTTGATGAATTGGGATGGGAGTTTTGCCAGGAAGCCAGGCGCAGACAGGACCTCATTCGGTTCAACGTCTTCACTACCAAGAAGTGGTTATCCCATATACCTAATGGAGACTTCAGATCCCTGTTTCCAATACCGGATGATGAAATAAATAAGAATCCTAAACTGTTGCAGAACCCAGGATATTAACCCGTTAGTTTCATTCTTAATTTTGAGGTTGGAGGGGGGTGTTAGCAGGGACACCCCCCTTTTGGTAAGAAGTACCAGTGCGTATGCAGAGAAGAATCTTTTGAATTAGTCGTTTTCTAGATCCTTGGCGTTTGGAGTTATCTGATTATTAATTAGTATTGTATAGTGAAATGTTATTGAATAATAATAATCAAGTGTGAATGATGAAAAGAGAATTAATGATTGGTACACTTATCAGAAATTTAAGGATCAATCAGAATCGTACAATTCAGGAGATTTCTGACAGATGCGGACTTTCAAAAAGTATGATATCAAAAATTGAGACGAATAGTGTATTTCCATCGGTGGCTACTCTTATTAAGCTTGCCGAAGCACTTGGAACGAATGTTTCCTCTCTGCTTGAAAAGAAGAAAGACGATTGTGGATCTAAACTGGTGACAAGAAAAACGTCACTTGAAGGTATTGTTATTACAGAGAAGGGATATAACATTTTCCCATATGCATCTGAATTTCACGGAAAGAAGATGCAACCGTTTCTCTTTATTGCCAAAAAGGGCGAAGTGAAAGAGCATCATCTGACTCATAATGGAGAAGAATTCATCTATGTGCTTGAGGGATCTATGAGATTTCAGGTCGGAGATATTGAATATAAGATGAATGAAGGAGATGCGCTTTATTTTAATGCGCTGGAAAGACACCAAATCATACCGGAAAGTGAGGTTGTTAAATACATTGACATTTTTGCTTAATAATAAAAACTTATGAGTGATCTGAATAATAAAACATTGGCCGTAATACATGCAGCTTTGATTTCTACAAAAAGTGTAGAACCTTTTATTAAAGAAATAATCCCGGAGGTAAAGGTTGTCCATCATGTAGATGATTCGATTCAAAACCTGAATTTTATCCAGGAACCTGGTTTCATTCCAAAAGAGAATCTGTTCAAGTTCACAACATATGCACATTTTCTCCAGCAGACTAAAGTAGACCTTATCCTGCTTGCATGCTCTACATTTAATATCGCTGTAGAGGTAGCCCGGCCAATGATTGAGGTGCCCATGTTGCAGATTGACAGGCCTATGATGGATCTGGCCGTGAAACAGGGTAAGCGGATTGGCTTGCTTGGTACGGTGCCTTCAACAATGATACCTTCTGAAAACTTGCTCAAAAAAGCAGCTTTTGAGGCCGGGAAAGAGATTGATGTAAAATCTGTGCTCTGTAGCAGAGCATTCAATGAAATTCTGGCTGGCAACATTCAAAACCATAATGCAATTCTTATTGACGAGATTTCAAGCCTCTGTAAATCAGTAGACGCCATTGTCCTGGCACAAGTCTCAATGAGTGCATTGGAGCCATTGCTTGGTGGTTTCAGTATACCTGTTTATAATAGTGGGAGAACCGGCTTCAACAGAGTAAGACAATTGCTTGAGAATGAATAAAGCAACTATAGCTGTCGGGTGTGATCCCAATGCCTCAATGCTAAAGGCTGTGTTAATCAGGCATATCTGTGACCAGGGCTTTGCCATAGAGGACTTTGGTAGTGATGATCCTATTTATGCAAATACCGCATATCGGGTTGCCAGAGCAGTAGCAGAAGGAAAATTCGAGAGAGCTATACTATTGTGTGGCACAGGATTGGGAATGTGTCTGGCTGCAAACAAGGTTCCCGGTGCTTACGCCGTTACGTGTGTTGATCCTTATTCTACAGAGAGATCAATAAAAAGCAATAATGTAAATATCTTGACTCTTGGAAGTCAGGTAGTAGGTCCTGAATTGGCAAAAAAAATCGTTGATATCTGGCTTGAAGCAAAATATGATAAAGGAGGAAGATCCCAATCTAAGGTAGACCGAATCTACGAAATTGAGAAAGAGTTTCTGAAAACCCGAGTGTAAATCCCTATTATGTTATTGAAAAAACAGGTTATCGCAAATTCCCCGGCACCTTATTCAGTAAACACATTCCACTTAAAGGAAAAAATGTTTATCGGGGTAGGTTCTGAAGGTCCCCACCCATCTTTTTTAATTGATCTGTCAAACAACAATATAGTTAAAGTATCTGACGGCCCCGGTGGCACAATGTGTTTGTCTCCGGCACTTATTAATGACACAGACCTTATTTCCGTGATGGGCTTGTTTCCTCCTTTTGTCGGAATGGATGCCGGTGTGTATGTACACTCTTTAAAGTCCGGAGTGTGGTGTACAAGAAAGATTCTTACTTTACCATTTGCTCATAGATGCGAGATACTCAATAAGATGGGTACATACTACTTGTTCCTGTCATCAGTCAGCAAGGAAAAAAGTCATCCTGATGATTGGAGTAATCCTGGTGAACTGTATGTGATTCCTGTTAATATGCTATCTCCGCTTGAAAATTTTGGGAAACCGCTGTTAAATAATGTTACTCGAAATCATGGAATGATTAAGACCCATATTGGGGGTAATGAGTCAGTATGCATATCAGGGTCTGAAGGCATAATAGCAGTCCTTCCTGATAATAAGGCAGCATGGAGAACCGAGATTCTGTTTGATAAAGAAGTTAGTGAGTTCGAATTTTATGATATTGATAATGATTATGAAAACGAATTAATTACAATAGAACCTTTCCACGGTAATTCGTTGAATATATATAAAAGATCAGGTAATTCCTGGATTCATTCTTATCAGGCAGAATTGTCCTTTGGACATGGGCTGAGCGTCGGACAATTCAATGAGGTTCCATCAATAGTTGTGGGCAGCAGAGGTGGAGATAAATCATTGCTCCTGTTTAGTGTTTACGACCTCAAACAAAATCAAATAGCAAAACATGTAATTGAAGAAAATGCAGGTCCGACACAAACCAGAATATTTCGTCATAATTCCATTGATCATATTCTAAGTTCTAACCAGAGTAAGAATGAAATTGCATTGTACACTGTTTAAAAACACAAAAATGAAATACGTACTATATGAAAACAATGTTGAGGTAAATGAACTGCCTGGCAGATCATTAAGGTGGATGATAACACCCGAGATGAAGCTGACAAAGAACTTTTCTATGAATATTGTTTTGATTAAGCCAGGTGATACTGTTAAACCTGCCCATTCGCATCCAAAGGTAGAAGAGGTCATATATGTGTCCAGGGGCCATGGCAAAGCTTATATTGATGGTCTGGTGCATGAAATTTGCGAAGGAACTGTCGTCTTGTTTAAACCCGGAATGATTCATATGCTTAGAAATGATGGGCTTGATGAAATGAAGGTTGTTTGCATTTTCATCCCTTCCGCAACATTAAACGATGATTATACTTTTTATGAGGATATAAATTTCCCGATTACAGAAAACTCAAAGGCTGAATAAATATGCAACGCTTAGTTAATGATCCGGACAACCTGGTTGATGAGATGATTTCAGGTTTCAAGCTTGCTCATGCAGACTTAGTGTCAGGCACACTTAATAAACGAGTGCTCAAATATAAAAATGCACCAGAGAAAGGCAGAGTAGGAATAGTAACCGGAGGAGGTTCAGGTCATAAACCGGCTTTCATCGGATATATTGGAGAAAACATGCTTGATGCTGTTGCTATCGGGGAGATATTTAGTTCACCCGCCGCAGCATCATTCTACGATGCCTTTAAGGCAGCAGACGGAGGTGCCGGAGTAGCATGCCTTTACGGGAATTACTCGGGTGATAATATGAATGTCAGGATGGCCCAGAAAATGGCAGAGAAGGATGGCATTAGGGTTAAAACTGTTGTGGCAAATGATGATGTTCCTTCTGCACCTAAGCCAGAAAGAGAAAAAAGAAGAGGAGTTGCAGGTGAGGTACTGATGTGGAAGATTGGAGCTGCGAAAGCTGCTGAAGGGTACTCTCTGGACGAGGTAATCCGGGCATCTAAGAAAGCTATAGATAATACACGCAGTATTGGAATTGGACTTACTCCCTGTACAATACCTGCTGTGGGCAAGCCAAACTTCTTTATAGAACAGGGCAAAATGGAGGTCGGGATCGGGCATCATGGCGAGCCGGGAATAGAAGTCTCGGATCTTAAAAAAGCAGATGAAATTGCTGAGCTCACATGTCGGTTACTAATTCCTGATCTGCCATTCTCTGGTGGGGATGAAGTTGTCGTCCTTGTGTCCGGCTTAGGAGCAACACCAGTGATGGAACAATATGTTGTTTATAGGAAGATTGCTGAAGTGCTAAGTGATAATGACATTCATATCTACAAATCATATGTTGGTAACTACTTCACCTCTCTTGACATGATGGGTGTTACCGTGACGATGATGAAGCTTGATTCAGAATTGAAAGAGTTGATTGATTTACCGGTTAATGCTGTTTCCTATAAACAAGTATAACAGAGCCTTAAAACTAATAGTGAACGAGATACATCACTTAATAAAACCTCATGAAGATCTTACCGGATTTGAGTCACATGGATAAGCCTTCCCGAATGCGGTGGCTGATGATAACCTTTGGATTTCTGGCAACGGTGCTGAATTACGTCCACAGGCTTTCATTCAATTACTTAAGCGCAGATGGAGAATTACGTGCAATTATCTCTGATGAAGCGTTTGGTTATATAGGTACAGCCTTCTTTATTGCTTATACAGTCTCCAATGCTTTTTCAGGTTATGTAATTGATAGACTTGGTACAAGGTTGGGCTATGCTCTATGTATGGCAGTGTGGACAACTGCGGCTCTTTTCCATGCATTTGTTATTACACCGCTGCAGTTTGGGATTGTTAGATTTATGCTTGGGATAGGAGAGGCAGGAAACTGGCCGGCAGGCACGCGAATTGCCAGAGAATGGTTTCCTCCTCATGAAAGATCTTTGGCTACTGGCATTTTTAATACCGGCTCTGCACTTGGTGCTGTAATTGTACCTCCCCTGATAGCATTTCTTGGGGTTAAATATGACTGGAAAGCCACGTTCCTGATTCTTGCTATTTTCGGATATCTCTGGCTAGTGGCTTTCTGGTTCACCTACTATACACCGGAAAAGGCACTAAAGGTAAACAAGATAAAGGATAAAGTAATACCTCCTGTTACTCTATTCAAAACCAGGTTTTTGTCAATGTTCACCCTTTCCAAGGCGTTTCTTGATCCCGTGTGGTATTTTGTTACCTTCTGGATTGGTCGTTATCTGGTTGATGTCCATGGCTGGGATATGAAGAAGATCGGATTCTACGCAATGCTGCCCTTTATCATTGCTGATATAGGGAATCTTGCCGGAGGCTATTTTACTCAGTTCATTATAAAAAAAGGTATCCCGATTCCTAAAGCCAGAATGTTGGCAATCAACCTTTCAGCTGGTATAATGGCAGTAGCTTTAATTACCGGTCCGTTCATAATTAATACTCCTATCACAGCACTAATTATTTTTGGAATCGTTGGGTTTGGATATACCTCTTATACTGCGAATGCGCTTGCTATACCTGCAGATGTAGTGCCTCCAAGTGCTACTGCAACAGTATGGGGACTGGCATGCATAGGCACAGGTATAGGGGGGGCTATTTTTCAGTCCGTATCCGGTCTGTCACTGAAGTTTATGACAGTAAATCATACCTATGATTCAGCTTATAGTATTTTGTTCTTTATGTTCGGTGGTGCAGCTATTATTGGTCTGATTCTACAGTCTTTAATGGGTCCTTTGGTCAAGGATAAAAAACTAGAGGCATATGTTAAGGGAGAATAGAAATCTCAGCTTCAATATAAATATTATGATTCAATCATTCCCCGGATATTGACAATGAGTTAAGGAGCCTTGATTATATGTGGCAGGATTTTAACAAAACGAGTATTATGGATGGTTTTTTCAATAAAGACGGGATTGCAGTAATCGCTGATATAGTTTCGGCTATTCAACAAAATAAGGAGATGTTAAGCCGAATTGATGGCGCCATCGGTGACGGCGACCATGGGATTAATATGAATAAAGGGTTCACAATTGCATCAAAGAGAATAGACGGATCCCACAATCTCTCATCCGGGTTCGGAGTAGTAGCCAATGTGCTTCTGACAGAGATTGGGGGTTCAATGGGACCTATCTATGGTACTTTCTTTGAAGTGCTCTCAAATAAGTCTGAGCCGCATGATATTATTAATAAGAATATATTTGGCCACATGCTGGAATCTGCCACTGATTCTGTGATTGAAATATGTGGCGCTCAACCGGGAGATAAAACTCTGATAGATGCTTTAGTACCTGCGATCCATAACTTTGGTGGTGTGATTAATAAGAATGGCACATTTGAAGATGCACTGCAGGCAATGGTTAAGGGTGCGGAAGAAGGCAGAGATTCTACCATAAACCTAATAGCTCGCAAAGGCAGATCTTCACGACTTGGCGAGCGATCAAAAGGGGTCGTTGATGCCGGAGCTGCCTCTTGCTACCTTATCCTGGAGGCAATGGCTAAATCAATCTCAAAGATACTCCGGACTACCTAAAGTGTTTTCTTAACCTGTACAGTCTGGTATCCCTCAATTATATCTCCTGCCTTGATATCATTGAAGTTTTCAATGTTCAGTCCGCACTCGTAACCTGAGGTGACTTCCCTGACATCATCCTTGAACCGCTTGAGTGATCCCAGGTCGCCGGTGTAGATCACAATGCCGTCACGTATGATCCTGACCTTTGTGTTGCGTGTGATCTTCCCGTCGCGCACAAAGCATCCGGCCACCGTTCCCACCTTGCCGATCCTGAAGGTCTCACGCACCTCAACAGTAGCAACAATCTCTTCCTTGATCTCCGGTGATAGCATGCCTTCCATTGCAGCCCTGATCTCTTCAATGGCGTCATAGATGATTGAGTATAGGCGTATATCAATTCCTTCCTTCTCTGCCAGCTTACGTGCGCTGAGTGACGGTCTTACCTGGAAGCCCACAATAACAGCGTTGGATGCAGCGGCAAGAAGGATATCCGATTCAGATATCTGTCCTACGGCCTTATGAATGATATTAACCTGTATCTCCTCGGTGGAGAGTTTAATGAGCGAGTCACTGAGAGCTTCAACTGATCCGTCGACATCACCTTTGACAATGATATTAAGTTCCTGAAAGTTGCCAATGGCAATACGTCGCCCGATCTCATCAAGGGTGATATGCTTCTGTGTGCGCAGTCCCTGCTCACGCTGAAGCTGTGCTCTCTTGGTGGCAATGTCTTTCGCCTCCTTGTCTGACTCCATGACATTGAATTTATCTCCGGCCTGTGGTGCGCCGTTGAGGCCCAGAATCAGCACCGGCATTGATGGGCCGGCCTCGGTGATTTTCTGGTTGCGCTCATTATACATTGCCTTGACATGCCCGTAGCAGCTCCCTGCAATGACCACGTCGCCCACGGCGAGTGTTCCGGCTTTGACAAGCACGGTTGCCACAAATCCGCGACCCTTGTCAAGTGATGATTCAAGCACTGCACCCAGTGCATACTTGTCAGGATTGGCTTTCAGCTCAAGCAGTTCAGCCTGCAGCAGTATCTTCTCCAGGAGGAGATCAATGTTGATACCGTTCTTGGCTGATATCTCCTGCGACTGGTACTTACCGCCCCACTCCTCAACAAGGAAGTTCATGTTGGCAAGCTCCTCACGGATCTTGTCGGCATTGGCTGTGGGCTTATCTATCTTATTGATTGCGAAGATGATGGGAACACCTGCGGCATGAGCGTGGTTTATTGCCTCGCGGGTCTGTGGCATAACCCCGTCATCCGCGGCAACCACAATAATGACAATATCAGTTATCTGCGCACCCCTGGCTCGCATTGCGGTAAAGGCCTCGTGACCGGGAGTGTCAAGGAAGGTGATTATTTTACCGTCGACGAGGGAGACGCTGTACGCGCCTATATGCTGTGTAATACCGCCGGCCTCACCGGCAATAACGTTGGTGTTGCGTATATAGTCGAGCAGCTTTGTCTTTCCGTGGTCAACATGCCCCATAACCGTGACTATGGGCGGACGAGGCTGAAGGTTTGTTTCATCATCTTCCTCTTCCCTGACTGCTTCCTGCAGTTCAGCGCTGACGAACTCAACGGTAAAGCCGAACTCCTCCGCCACCAGGGCCATGGTCTCGGCATCAAGTCTCTGGTTGATTGAAACTATAAGCCCCAGGCTCATGCATGTAGAGATGATGTCCACCACCGGCACATCCATCATAGTGGCCAGCTCATTCACCGAAACGAACTCGGTGACCTTGAGTACGCTCTTTTCAAGCTCCCTCTTTTCGGATTCATCCTTAATCCTCTGACTGATGGCGTCACGCTTGTCACGGCGGTGTTTTGCCACCTTTGACTTGCTCTTGCTCATCAGGAGGTTCACATCCCTGATGTTCTTGTCCACATCTTCCCTGTCAACCTCGGGTCTGAGGGCACGGAATGACTTCTTCCGGTCGCTTCGGTGATCCTTTCCAGGTGATTTTTTCTCCTTTTTGGTTTCAGTTGCCGGTGCCGGAGCAGAGTCAAGAGCAACCTTCTCACGTGTCTTGGGCTTGATTCTCTCCCGCTTTTTATCTTTCTTCTGGCGTCCTTCACCAGACTGTTCGCGACT
>CAZVLJ010000014.1:0-50941 GCA_964627825.1 uncultured Rikenella sp.
TATCAGCCGTTCGTTCAGGGTAAACATCTGCTGCTCCTTTTCAACGTCAATGCCGGTGATCTCCACACCCGCGCTCCCGGCAGATGTAGAGGCTATGCCCCGCACAATAATACGCTCAGCAATATGGGTCACTCCGGGTGTTTCGTCGAGTACCTTAACTACCTTCTGCGGCCCGGCTATCACATTGGCTATATCACTGCTGCCCCTGAAGCCGGGATTGTTTACCTGGATATGTGACAGCTCTTCGTTGACGGCAGCATCAATACGCTGAACAATAGAACTGTTGATGGCTGCCATGGCAAAGACACCTGCAAAGACGCCAACAGTCACGGCAGCTATCACGGTCAGGCTCCTGGTCCTGTTCCTCCAGACATTCTTCCATGCAATGGATGTTATCATCGTAGTGTTCTGTTAGGCTCTGAGAGCATTTATAATGTTCAATTTGAATATCCTCCGCACACTGAAGCTGATGGCTACCAGCAGTATCAGCAGCACAACCACCGCCTGCCAGAGGTAATAGGTATCGGGAAGCAGCATCGGCATCACCGGTTCAAAACCGTACTCCTCATACATCTTTGCCATTTCTCCCGTGAATCGCAGAGGCCTTGCATAGCCATAGAAGACGATGGGGAGCGATGCAGCAATACCTGCCATCACACCCAGCAGTCCGATAAAGAGCATCTCCATGCCTACTATACCCGCCAGCTTGCGTTTCTGCATACCTATAGAGACCAGCATGCCAAACTCTCTTCTCCGTTCAGCCATCATCATCAGAACGGTGCCGAAGACGCCAAAGGCTATCACCAGGTACAGGATGCCTATCATAATGGCGCCGCTCTTGTTGTCAGCCTCCATCTGGTTCAACAGCAGCGCATTCATCTCCTTCCAGTTGCGCACCACCAGCCTGTCATTGCAGGCGGCAGACAGCCTCTGTTGAGTCTGAAGCAGATCTTTGTCACCTGTTTCTTCTATACTGATTATTGCTGAGGTAACCATGCCCGGTGCAGCATAGAGATACCGTGCATCTGCAAGGGTGATGTAAACGAATGCATTGTCTATCTCGGGATTAGGCATGCTAACTATCCCCTTTATCACAAACAGACCTGCGGCCGAAACGCCGTGATAGCCCTGTCCCATCACCACAAGAGTGTCTCCGATGTCCGCGCTGAGGTAACGCGACAGTCCGTAACCTATGACCGCACGACCTGAATCTGCCGAAGTGAGGTAACGGTTGTCGAGTGATGCATACTCCCTGAAGAGAGGCATTACCGCTGCCGAATCATCATCCCTTATACCGAGGTCAGTGATGAAGCTCTTTTCATCGGTCCATGCCTCACCCGAAAAAACATCCAGGAGCCTGGCCGTGCGGTCCGTCATTCTTTCTCCTTTGAGAGCTTCGGTTGCTTCAGGAGTCAGGCGGTACTTTATGAGACGGTTCTTAATGTTCAGAGTCTTCTGCTCATTGTCAGGATCCATCCCTATCACCATCACTCCCTGGGTGCGGCTCCCGGCAGCTGCCAGTGCGAATGATTCCAGCTTCGGGATAACCCCCGTGACATTGGGATCCGCCTCTATTACCTCAGTCAGTGACTGCTCAAGCACAAACCCGTTGTCAAGACTAGACTCATCAAGGTAGTCAGTATGCTGAAGCTGCAGGTAGCCGGAGTAGGATTCAATGACATCCCTGTACATCTTTGCGTATACACCCAGCTGAAATGACCTCATTATCAGCGCAAAGAACACTGCAAAGAATACTGACGCCGCCGTGATGAGGGTCCTTCTTTTATTTCGCCATAGATTTCTCCAGGCAAGCTGATAGTTTTTCATTCGATTATCTTATTATTTCATTGGCCGAATGGAACTTACATGAATAAAACAATCATATCCCATTGCGAGTTGCAGCTCATGTCAGTTTCAAGCCAATAAATATTTGATAGACATTATCTGATGGTCTTCATGTTCTGCTGTGAGAAGAAGCTCTCTTCAATTTTAACATTGAATTTTACCTCCAATATTTTGAGGATGGTCTTGCGGCCAGGCTCCTCGGCGGGGATCAGTTCAATGGTGGTGGGTATGAACCTTCCGTCCATCGTCTTCAGCTCAGTGCCCCTCTCAGTCCTGACCAGGTAGCCGTCTTCATCATAAAGCTCGGCTTTCAGGACAATGTATTCGTCCTTATCAACCCACCACAGCTGATGGCTCCAGAGAACGTCGGCATCATCCTTTGCCGTCAGCCTGATCTTATGACACATGCGACCGTCAATCTCCTCCTCTCCCTCGAATGTGTGGGTGTAGTCCTCAACCACGGAGGACTCCCTGAGGATATCATCATTTGTGTAGTCAGAACCCATCCAGCCCTGTGACATCATTGACGGCGGCAGCTTGATGAGCCTGTTGATGGCGGGATTCCAGCTCCACATCTCCGTTCCCCGCTTGAGGAAGGTCTGTCCCTTTTCGCGCGCCGGCGCGGTGATGAGCGTAAGGGCATAGTCATCTTCCAGCGCCCACGATTTGAATTCTATTGTACGCTGCCATGAGGGGCGCACTATGGTCATGCTCATGACGCTGTAACCTGAGAGCTCACCGTTGAATTTCTCGTCGGTTTTTTTGATTATCTCTTTTGCGCTCAGTTGCTGTGCAGTGGCCGGCCCTCCTGCCGGCAGCAGGAGGAGCAGGGCAATACCTGCGATTATCTGACCTGTTCTTCGTCTCATTCGTTTAAAAATTTTTATTTGTTCATCTGAAGCTCCATGTTGTCTATAGTCACTTCCCCGGAGGTGAATGCTGCTGATCATGCAAGCTTTATTTATATCTCTTAATAAGTGCATCCGTGACCTTTTCAAAGTACTCTCCCTGGTATTGTTCTTCGGAGAAAATTGAGGTGATGGCAAAACCCTTGATAGCGTTGATAAACATGAGCAGATCGGTCATCGGGTCATAGTCCGGACCGGCCTTTTCAGCTTTCTTACGGAAGTATTCAACCAGGAGGTTCATCATGTTTTCGGTGTATCCCCTGAAGGGTTGCCCTGATATTGATAAGGAGCCGGACTCCTCACCAAACAGCTTTTCGTACACTCCCGGCTGCATCATTATCCTGAAGAGCAGTTTCCAGAACTGCCTCTTCTCATGAAGAACCTTGAAGACTTTCCGGATGAAGAGTTCAAATTCTTCGGTGGTCAGCTGGCTGTCATGGTCAGGATTGAAATATGCATATATCTCCGTCACCGACCTGTCCATTATAGCCGTAAGTAAGTCCTCCTTGCTTTTGAAATAGTTGTACATGAGGCCCTTTGATATGCCTGCATGTTTAGCAATATGGGTTATTGTTGTAGCCTGAAACCCCTGGTTGGAAAAGTGCTCCAGTGCTGTGTCCATGATGAGGTTTCTCTTCTCCTCCCTCATCATCTCAAACTGATTTGGAGTTCTTGGTGACATCCTGTTCTATTTTATGAATGACCGTTTAACCAATTAATTCCCCCATAAAAAACCGTTTTTATGACTGAACGGTTGGTCAAAGATAAACCATGATTTTATGAAATGCAAATTTTTCTCAAAATTTTACCGCATAGAATTTCCGGATTTATGGAAGGTGTTGAAAATGAAATGTATGGAGCAATATTAATGTTATTCTATCAGATCACTTAATTGAAAATTGTGTCGCGTACAGGTTTCAGAATAGTAACATGGCCCCATAGTGAAGATTTTAGTGTGTAGAGGTTTCAGTATTGCAGAAGGTCTTGCAGTCAGAATGAATTATTATGATGATGGTGTAAGCTGATTTATAAAATCCTTAGTCTTTCAATTAATTCATTAACAGATACCACCTCGACACCCTTGGTCATGGGCCATCCTCTGTCCACTGGTGCAACAACAAAGACATGATCTGGTTTTATAGTCTCAATTGCAGAATAGTTACCTCTTGTCAGTGTTGGGGAAAGGGTGGCCTTGCACTCAATGGCTATTCGTTTCCTGTTCAACTCTGTCACAAAATCGATTTCAGCCCCGTTACTGGTTCTGAAGAAATAACAATTTGTTTCCCTGAAGTTCCCTTTCAGATTAACAAGCACCAACGCCTCCCACAGAGAGCCAAAAACCGGGTGACCGGAGATCTGATCAAAGCCCGAAAGTTGAAGTAGCCTGGTTGTCAGACCATTGTCGGTAATGTAAACTTTTGGGGCTTTAACAATCCGCTTTCCGAAATTTTTATAGTACGGTGGAACAATCTCCAGCATATATGTTCCTTCAAGGAGATCAACATAGTTTTTGACTGTTGTATTGCTTGCCCCCAGTGAATTTCCAAGTGAAGAGTAATTAATTGTTTGTCCGTTATTATGTGCCAGCATCTGCCACAATCTTCTCATTGCTGATGGTGTGATC
Organism: uncultured Rikenella sp.; assembly: GCA_964627825.1. Lineage (GTDB taxonomy): Bacteria > Bacteroidota > Bacteroidia > Bacteroidales > VadinHA17 > SR-FBR-E99. The sequence continues at coordinate 4,378 of CAZVLJ010000014.1, forward strand.
CCTGCCCAGAATAAAAGATCGCGTTCAATGAAGGTTGTGATAAAATCATCTATCCAGGCGGCTGACATTTTATCATTTTTATTTAGTAAGCTCCTGGGAAAACCACCTCTCAACATGTAGGTTTCCAGATTGTAATCCATGGAAATCTCATTCCACAGTAAAGGAGTAAGCTTGCGGTATGAAATTCTTCCGGCCAATGATTCAGACGACTGTTTTAAAAGGTCAGGTGAAGCTGAGCCCAGGATCAGGAATTTACCATTCTGATGCCACTCGTCGGCAAGGCTTCTTATAAGGGGGAACAGATCAGGTTTTCTCTGGATCTCATCCAGGATAACCAGATTATTCTTCTGGGATGAGAGATACCATTCAGGATTATCAAGTTTTGCCAGATCTGAGGGCTTTTCAAGATCCAGAAAAACAGCATTATCCATTTCACCCGTAATATGCCTTGCAAGGGTCGATTTTCCGCATTGTCTCGGACCAATCATTGCTGTCACAGGCACATTTTCCAGTGAGAGTCTTATTTCACCTTCAAGCAATCTTTTTATATACATGGCAATATGTCTATCCATGCAAATTTAAATCATATATTTTAATTTACATGGTTAATTACTATAAATTCAATTATTGGTTTATTCAGTAATTCGGTATTAATTTAATAGTCAACAATGAATTATGACGAACTGAATGACAGCGAATCCAAATGACGGCCGGTAGTTAGACCTATATGCTTCCATTCATTGAAAAAAAATCCGGGAGAGATCACCTCCCGGATTTGTTAATTGCAGACGCACCGGTTTACAATTGCTGCGTAAATTCTATTTCAGTGAAAAGCTGATCGGAACCGAATAGTATATGTTAACCGGTTTACCGTTCATTTTGCCCGGGATCCATTCAGGGCAGAGGTTCATTGCCCTTACCGCTTCGTTATCAAGAAGTGGATCAACGCCTCTGACCACACTGACGTTTTCCGCTTTGCCTTCGGAGGTGACAATAAACCTGAGGATGACCTTACCCTGTATTCCTTTTTCTTTAGCTTCCGCCGGATATTTGATTGTTTCATATAACCATTTGAACAGTGCTGCGTCACCTCCGGGAAACTCAGGCATCTCATCAACCATGATATAAACGATTCCGTTGCTTACCCTGTCCGGCTGTTGAAATCTGATCAGCAGCTCTGACTTAAAGGGTTCGTTGGCATCTTTGTTTTCCGGGCTTTTCCAGCGGGGTGAAGATTCCATGACCCTGATGAGTTCTGCAGCAAATAGCGGATCGGTATCGGGGGATGGATTTACCTGTGAGACAGAGCCGTTTGTCTCAACCGTGTAGCTCATTCTTGCCCAACCGCTTAAGCCTTTCCCGGCAGTCTCGGGCGGGTACTTGGCCTGCTCTGCCACCCAGTCGGCAAATGCCAGGTAGCTTTCACCCTTGAATGTCGGAAAGTCTCCTTCATCCTTTCTGGGATAGGGCAGGATCACGCCCGATTCCTTTGCCTTGCTTCTGGAGGTAACTTCAAAAACTCCCTTGTCTCCCCTGTCTCCGTATTTAGCTTTCGCTTTTGCCGGGTCAAGGTAAACAGAAGTGCCAAAGTCCTTCCCCAGTTTTTGTGTAGCCTCCTCAAGAGTAAGATCTGATACCTGACCGTCAATAATAACCGGCCTGCCCTGTGATATTGAGCCCATTAATGCATAGCGCTGGTCAGCCTTCATTGTGACTGTTGCTCCGCGGGCAGATTCAGCAGTAAGAGATACGGGTTCGTAGCCGCTCGCAGTGAACATAATGGCAACCCAGGAGGGTAAGTCACTGAAGTAAAACCTGCCCGACTCATCGGTTGTAACGCTCAGGGAGGTCCCTGAAACATTGACGGTTACTCCCGGGAATGGGGTGCCATCCTCTTTGACTACCGTCCCCTGAATATCTTTTATCATGCTTTCCGAATCCGTGGTTCCTTTCCCGTCATTATAGGAATAAACGGGATCAGCGAACGCGTACAGCATTACAGCCACAAGTGGCAGTACAAGAAGCAATTTGAGCTTCCTGAATGGAGAATAAGTTTTCTTTTTCATCATTTCAAACCTGTTTGTGTAAAACGAAAAGTTGAATGAATTGGAGAGGCTGATCAGCCTGGCGCTGAAGACCTGGTTGAGAAGAGCCGCCCTGTAACCTGCCGGGTCAGATGTGCTCTGCAGAGCCTCCTCGTCGGCAAGATTTTCGTGATTCTGCCTGACCAGCGCGGAGTAGATCCATACAAACGGATTCATCCATTGCACCAGGCTCATCACTTCAACAAGCAGGAGATCAAACCAATGTTTCTGTTTAAGGTGCACCATCTCATGGTTCAGTATCTCCCTGACCTCACGCCCGCTCAGTGAAGGATTAATAAAAACGTAATTGAAAAATGAAAAGGCGGAGGTATATTTTTCTGATCTGATCAGTAAAGCTTCTCCTTCCCTGTGTGCCGGCCCGCTTCTTACAACGCGGTACACCGTGAAGAGGTACTGCATTGTCCGTCCCAGCATGAAGAGTATGCCTGCTGCATATAATATCATGAACCATTCCAGCGGATCTGTCTCCTCAACAATCTCTGCCGCCGCTGCCGGTGGTAAAGGCAGAACCTGGGTCATCTCCTGGGTCTCCTGCATCAGAGGGGCAGGAAGCTCAACCCTGTAATACAGTGTTACAAGCGGAAGAAGCAGTGAGAGAACCACTCCTGACAGAAGATAGATTCGCTTAAGCATGAAAAACCTCTCCTTCCGGAGAAAGAGAAGGTATAACAGCGTAAAACCTGCCAGCCATGCGGCCGATTTCAGCAGGTAGAATGCAACCTGTTCCATATTTTATTCCTGTTGGTCATTGTCAAGCTCTTCCCGGGCTTCCTCGAGAATACTGTCGAGGTCCTTTACCGAAAGATTCTTCTCCCTGGCAAAGAACGAGGTCATTGCAGGGAACGAATTGTTGAAGTACCCCTCGAGCAGCCCGAAAAGCTGGTGCTTTGAGTACTCCCGTTTCGAAACAAGTGGATAATAAAGGAACACATTTGCATATGCCCGGTGATCTACATAGCCCTTCTTTTCCAGCACCTTCAGCACTGTGGAGATCGTGTTTCGCGCCGGCTTCGGATCGTCAAACCTTTCCCTGATATCCTTCACGACTCCCTCCTCCAGATCCCATAAAATCTGCATTATCTGCTCTTCAGCCTTCGTCAGTTGCATAATCAGCCTGTTATAATATCACACCAATGTCCGTTGCCGGACACTTCATTTCAATCAATCCTTCAATACAAATATACGACTATATTTATAGACGCACAAGTTTTTTGTATTTTTTCGTCTATTTTTATAGTCGAATAATCTAATTAACTATATTATAATGATTTAATGATCTTTGAACATAAGAATTTCTACAGGATTTACAGCTCACTGCCTGCATTCTGGCCACTGTTAGAATGACTCCAGCATATTCACCAGCTTCTCCCGCTCGGTGGTGCCCGGGGCTGACCGGAGAAGCTCATTGAGCCAGTTGCCGTACATGGGATTGGGAAGCACGATGTATTTTGTGCCGAAGAGACGGCGGTCGGCATCAACAGCTGCAAAGCCATGGTCAGGACCCCGTTTCTCGTAGATGCCACTGTGGTCGGCCAGGTTGTCTCCTACCAGAAGCAGAATCTCATAATCCTTTTCAATCAGCGCCCTCCTCTCCACCTTTGAGGAGGTGGTCTCCTTCAAAAGCATATGAGAGCTGTCAGCATTGACAAATCCCCAGGCCGCCATGTTTTCAATCGTGGGACCCATCTCCTGCACGGTTCTGTTGGAGACATAGAAGACCTCAACCCCCAGTGAGTCGGCGTACCTTGTGAATTCCACCGCACCCGGGAGAGGTCTGGCGCGGGCCAGCTCCACCCAGCGGAACCAGTCGTTGTTGTTGAATGACTTCTTTTCAAAGACCTGCCATCCCTGAAAAGGGGAATTGTCAAGCAGGGTCTCGTCAATATCAATAACCACCGCGGGAGGTTTATCTGACCCCGTTTGCTGAAGGTAGCCGGAAGAGGCTCTTTCTGTATCACCTGAAAATTCCGCGCTAAACGTCCCGGTCTCCGGCAGGATAACCTCCCCAGCAGTTCCGGTGCGGCCCTGCATCTCAAGGTTCGCCTTCAGCGCGATCTCCGCATTGCGAAAGCACTGGTAGTAGAGTGCGCGCATTTCAGCCGATTTCTGGTACCATAGCGTGGCAAGGATCAGGTGGTCTTGGTCCTCTCGTGACTCAGGGGGTGAAAGATTGATTGCAGACGCATCTTTACTGCCTTCTACCGGAGCTGATGTCCGTTTCACCGTGGCGCAGGATGCCACCATTATCAGAAGGGTAACAATAATGAGCTTTTTCATCCGTTTTTATTCTGTTGAAAATAAACTATTTGTCGCAACTGATCCGATTATGTTTGTTATTGCCTAATTAACAAATAATTGGCTGATGCGACTATAATGTTTGAAAGATATTTAACTTTATCCGAACTACACCAAAAAGCAACCTGCAATGTCAACTTTAAAGCTGATGCTGGGGATGATCCCCTCAACCTCCAAGATCGAACAGGAAGAGAAGGCTCTGATTGCCGAGTATGAAAAGATGATCGCCTTTGCCGGCTCGGAAGCACTGGCAAATTACAACCGTCTTCACGAGAGCGTCAACTCCGCCGGATTCCAACAGAAGAGAAAGGAGATAGAATCTCTCTCATACAAGGGCTCGGAGGAGCACGCCAGGGAGGCTGAATTCCTGGGCCTGCAGAAGGCAAAGGATATTATATCATATTTCAGGACAGAGAGCAGCGCCCAGTTGAAGAATTTTCAGTCGCTTGACGGATCAGCAAGAATAAAGGAGATTGAAGACCTTCAGCTCTTCGTGCAGTCACCCGAATTCAAACAGAAAGAGAGGATGAAGCCAATCACCTTCAAGGATACTGAAGAGTATGGCAAATGGCTGGAATATAGAAAACTGAAAGGCGATAAGGAGGTGAAGAAAAACCTTAATCCCGAAAAGGTGAAAAGGTTCTCTGAATTACAGGCCCTGGTGACCTCTGCGGCATTTCTGCTAAAGAAGAACATGAAGCCGATCAGGTTTAAGGATACTCCCGAATATCAGAAACTGCAGGAACTCAAAACAAAAAAAGGAGCATCGGATATTGTCAGCTATTACAAGTTCCGTGAGTCAAAGGATTATCACAACTGGGTTCAGGTAAGGGATTCCGCGCGCCTGAAGAGGTATTACGAGCTCCAGGATTACCTGAAGACGAAGGAGTTCAACGAGAGAAAGGAATACCTGCTTGACAAGCGCCGTTTCGAAAAGAGCGAGTTGTTTAAGGAATTGAAGGAGTATGAGACCCTGAAGAATTCACCTGACATCAAATGGTATTTCAGCGTTAAGGATTCGGACAAATTCGATATCCTTAAGAACAGGACGCTTACCTTCAGTGATGAGTTCGACGGTACGGCGCCAGACAGCAGCAAATGGCTCAACAAGTATTACTGGGGCGACAAGCTGCTGCATGACAGCTACAGTATTTCCACTGACCTGCATTATTACACCCCTGCGGACAATTTCGAAGTGCGTCACAGCGTGCTTCGCATCATCACCAAACCCCAGAAGATAAACGGCAAGGTATGGGATCCGTCAAAGGGGTTCTACAACAAGGATTTCAACTTTACCTCCGGTATCATCAACACCGGCGCCTCTTTCAGGCAGAAGTACGGCACCTTCACAGCCAAGATCAAGCTTGCTGACCATAATGTCCGCAATGCTTTCTGGCTGATTGGCGACCGCATAACACCTCATGTAGACGTATGCAGGTCGGGCAGCGGAAAAGTCTGGTTTGACCTCTTCACCACACCCGGCAGTCATCTCAGGAAGAGCCTCGGATCAAGATACCTCTCTGACTTTTATATCTACACTCTGGAGTGGACACCCAACGCCCTTGTCTGGAAGATCAATGGCGTGGAGGTGATGCGCCAGACCACAGGCGTACCCCAGGAAGAGATGTACATCAACCTCGCAGGAGGCGTTGACAAACCCATAGGCGGCATCTCATCAATGGAGGTGGATTGGATCCGGGTCTACCAACCCAAATAATTGCACCACATTCATATATCTGCCTGCATAATTTAACAACATTGTGCATCAACCCACGCAGCGACGGGTCTGAGACCCGCCGTTACCTGTTTTTTATGCATATATCTGTAACATTTGGGGTGTTCAGGCCGTCTTTATGGTGTCAGTGCATTGACCTGAATGACCGTAAAAGAGTACAATAACGCCGTCAGGGAGTTCGGAGACCACGTCTACCGGTTCATCCTCAGCAACATAAAGGACAGCCACAGGGCTGACGATATTGTACAGGATACCTACGAGAAGCTATGGCGCTCCGTCACTGAAATAGAGTACGGCGCAGTGAAAGCATGGCTCTTTTCCACTGCCTATAACAGGATGATTGACGTGATAAGGAAAGACTCACGGCTTGTTGATGTTGAGTATTATGATGACAACACCCTCTATGCAGAAGAAAGCAGCAGTGACCTGAACGAGGTGCTCCACCGGGCACTGGAAGGGCTGCCTGCTGTTCAGCGGTCGGTCATCCTGCTGCGCGACTATGAAGGATACAACTACAGGGAGATAGGTGAAATAACCGGATTATCTGAGGCACAGGTCAAGACCTATATCTTCAGGGGACGGGTGGCACTGAGAAACTATCTTGTAAAGACATCGGTATGGCAATAACGGAAGATATGGAATTCCCGCGACTGCTTCCGTCTGATGACAGGCTGCCGTCGGACCACAGGCTGTTCCGCAGGCCGGAAGAGCTGACCGATGAACAGTTTGACCTGCTGGCAGCGGCATGGTCAGAAGATGCACTTGACGTCGATACATTGACCGAGGTGGAATCAGTCATGGCAGCCGATAACGGCAGAAGGGAGCGTGCGGAGAGCTTCCGCCGCCTCCGTCTTGTTGCAGGCAGTGAATGCTGGCCCGGCATGCGGTCATGCCTCAGGCATGAGCCCGTCAGGGTATCATTCCGCCGGACATTCGTGCCGGCTTTGATGGCAGCAGCGGCCCTGCTGGCGCTGATAATCGCAGGACCGGCATCAGACAGACTGAATAGTAAAGAATCACCCGGGGTTGTTACAGCCACCGCTGACATGGCTGCTGCAGAGATACAGATCACACGGCCCATTACAGTAATGGAAGTAATAGGTGAGGCTGAATCGTCTCCTCTCCCGGCAGACAGCAGACAGCCTGCGAAAGAGCACCACTCCCTCCTGGCAGACAGCAGGCAGGCTGTAGCCTCCCCGGGGAGCAGCCGGGCTACCGTGGCTGACGAAGGAGCAATCTCCATGGCTACTATGTCATTATCTGCAAACGGAACGGATATCCCTGATGATCTCTTCACCTCCTCCGGCACAACCCGTACAGTACCGCTCGCCATCGCATATCAGGAGGCAGCCCTCTCTTCTCTTTCGCCAACAATCAGTCATCAGATGTCACCGGTCAGAATGACTGAGATCACGCCCGTGCCCGCCCTGGCACAAGAGAAGAACTGGATGTTAAGAGGCATCACGCTGATCGCCGGCGCAGTGACAGGTAAAGAAAAAGATATTGACGGATATGCCATCGCCAGCAGCTGTGTCAGCGGCATCAACAACCTGCTGGGTTGGGAGATGGAACTGGAAAAAATCAGCAACAGGGCAGGTGATCCCGTGGCAGTCAGCTTCAGTTCATCACTGCTCTCTTTTACCAAACCACTGAACAAAATTACTCCCTGATTGTAACTTTCCGGCAGGGTTAATCGTCCCATCATTAAACATCAAATAACTCTTATCCATGAAAAGAATATTGGTTTTATCAGTGCTCGTTTTTGCCTTTCTCGTTCCCGCAGTGGCTCAGGAAAAGGAAGAAAAATTAAAAGAGCTGGAAGAGCTTGAGCAGCAGACAGAAAAAACAACGCCACCGGACACTGTTATTGCAACCGCGGAGGACACACTGGCCGTGATCCTGGCAGATGATGAAGAAATAGCAGTAGTGGTCAGCGAGGATGCCGGTGACACCTCCCGCATAAAGATCGGAGAGATTGTGACCATAGAGGATACCGGCGAAGAAACCGTTATCAGGATCGGCAAGAAGGCAGTAAAGATCTTTGAAGATGAAAACGATACCGAAATCACCTTTGAGGAGGAGGACAATGAAGGAGTGAGGCATCTCGGTTACAGCCGCAGAAGGTTTACCGGCCATCTTGGCGGACTCGAACTGGGGTTTAATGGCTACTCAACGGGCAAATGGATGCAGAACGAGACACCCCTGGAGAATTACCTGGACCTCAACACTGCGAAATCGACTAACTTTAACATAGTCTCTCCTCCCGTGAGCCTGGGATTTACACGTCATTTCGGACTGGTCACCGCCCTGGGAGTCAACTTCAACAACTACAGGTTTGACGGCAATATGTCACTTGTAGTTGATGACGATGGAATGACTGCCCCCGTATATCCCGCGGAGCCGATACGCTTTGAAAAGAGCAAACTGGCGACGGTTTACGGCTTCATCCCGGTGATGCTTGAGCTGCAGCTCCCCGTGAACCACGGCGGAACCATCAACCTGGGAGCGGGAGTGATCGGAGCAGTCAAGCTGGGTTCACATACCAAGGTTGTTTATTACGATGACGGCAAGCAGAAGGATAAAAACCATGACGACTTCAATCTCAATGTACTGAGATACGGTGTTACCGCAAGGGCGGGATATGAGATGGTCCATGTGTACGGCACCTTCTATCTCTCACCGATGTTCGAGGATAACAGGGGTCCAGAACTCTATCCTTTCGAAATAGGGCTTGCTCTTACAATTAATGACTGACAGAATAGAACGGACGAATAACCGGAGAGGGCAATCAGGCAGATGCCCTCTCTTTTTTTTATATATCTTTCCGCCTGAAATGAGTCCGGCGTTTTGTACGTGCAAAACCGGGTGATTTTATGTAAGTTTGGGCCATTGACGCAGTGGGCAGGGAATCAGTGGTCTGACCCTGCAAAACCTGCAAAAGAAACAGAAAAATGAGACTACTTCTTATCAGCAATTCAACCAATGCCGGGGAGGCATATCTTGATTATCCGAAGAACAACATCAGGGAGTTCCTGGGGAATAAAAAGGTAAAGGCTCTTTTTATTCCGTATGCAGCTGTTACCTTCTCCTATGATGATTACGAGGCGAAAGTGAAGGAACGTTTCAATGAGGTGGGACATGATGTTGTATCCATCCACCGTTTCAAGGACCCTGTAAAGGCAGTGATGGATGCCCCTGCCATAGTTGTCGGCGGCGGGAATACATGGATGTTGCTCAGGTGCCTCAGGGAAAACAAGCTTATAGCGCCGGTGAGAAAGAAGGTCCTTGGCGGCACACCATATATAGGCTGGAGCGCAGGTTCAAACGTAGCCTGTCCCACCCTCATGACAACCAATGACATGCCGGTCACTGCCCCCTCATCATTCAGGGCGTTCGGGCTTATCCCCTTCCAGATCAATCCCCACTACCTTGATGCTAATCCCGCGGGCCATGCCGGCGAGACACGGGAGCAGCGAATAGAAGAATTCATTGAGGTCAACAGGGATATTTATGTTGCCGGGCTGCGTGAAGGAACCATGTTCCTCCTTGAGGGCAGGAAACTCTCGTTGATCGGCCCACGCAACGCACGCATCTTCAGGTACGGCAGTGCACCTGTGGAAGCAATCCCGGGCAGCGATCTCGGTATCCTGCTTAAGAAGAGGAAAAAGTAAACCATAGCGCCACCCGGCACAATGAAACTGGTAAAAAAAATAGCACTTTTTGCCGGAGGCCTCCTGCTGCTGGCCATACTGGTGCCCGGTATCGCTGCCGTCATCTGGCAGGAGAAGGTGACCGGCACACTTGTCCGTAAGGTGAATGAGAGCGTTGACACCAAAATCTCATACGGAAACCTGCGCCTCACCATCTTTGAATCTTTTCCAAATATCACAGTCAGATTCAGCAACCTGCTGGTTGAGCCATCACCCTTTTATGACAGGACACAACTAAGAAATGAGGACAATGATACACTGCTATATGCTTCATCCTTCTCGCTCACAGTGTCAACACCTTCACTGCTGACAGGGACGGTTGCGGTCAGGTCAATCACTGCCAGGGACGGAGAGGTGAACCTGCTGACGGATAAGAGGGGAGATATCAACTACCGGGTTATGCCCGAAAAGAAAGAGAACGGAAGGAATGTGAGGCTGAAAAATATCAGCGCTGTAAATATCAGGGCAGTATATAATGACCGCAGCTCGGAAATGCGGTTATCAGGAATCATAGGGCAGGCTATCCTTGGCGGCGAGATCTTCCGGACAGGCATTTATCTTAATACCATACTGGATGCGCAAATAGACTCCGCAAGCCTGAACGGCAACACCATCAGGGGCATCCCTGTGACAGCCGCCGTGAAACTTCGCAAATCAGCCAGCTCACTCTCCGTGACCAAAGGATCACTCTCGGTGGCTGACCTTAATTTTGACATCAGCGGCAATATCAACTATTCCGCTTCAACACTCAATCTGTCCATTGACGGAAAAAAGATAAGCATTGCGTCAGTCATCTCCCGGCTGCCTGATAACCTTAAGTCGTTCACCGGCACCTTCTCCCCGTCCGGGATACTTGATCTGACGTGCAATATCTCAGGGCCATACGGCGAAGCCGGCAAACCTCATATCGATGTTACCTGCGGCCTCACCAACGGAAAAATGAGCCATTCAGCCAGCGGATTCAGGGTGAATAACCTTGAGTTCAGCGGAGGCATTACCAATGGCGACCATAACTCCGCGGAGACATTTCGCATAACGGTTGATAATCTCACTGCCAGATACGGCTCCGCATCCGTAAAAGGTTCCTTCATGCTTAACAACCTCACCAGGCCGCATGTGACACTGGCACTTGACGGGGATCTCGACTTTGATGACCTGAGCAGAATCTTCAGATCAGGATATATAAGTGACCAGACAGGGTCAGTATCGGGAAGCATACGCCTGGCAGGAATCATCCCCGAGGGCATTCGAATTGCAGCTTCACTTCCTCACCTTAAACCTGATATCTCACTGCTCTTCAGGGATTTCGGGGCATCAGCCGGCGAGCGCCGACTGACATTCTCCGACGTGAACGGGTCAATAAGCGTTAAAAATGACCTGGTGGCAGAGAACCTGTCATTAACCTTCGGGGAACAACATATCACCCTGAACGCGGTGATGAAGAACTTTATTTCCTGGATATCAGGCAGATCAGAGTTGCTTGAAATTACCGGCGACCTGAATGCGGACAGGATAGTAACATCCTCCTTCACCACTGGAAAGAGTGATACCCTGATGGCTGTCAGAAAATCTCCCGATCTGTTCCCCGGAGATGTTACAGCAGATATCAACCTCCGGATTGACAGCCTGATATTCAATAACTTCAGGGCTGCCGGCTTCAGTTCCGGTTTAACCTACAGACCCTATGTCTACAACTTTGACAGGGTGAAGGCAGAAGGGCTTGACGGACTCCTTACAGGGGAGTTCATGCTGGGAAGGCAGAAGGAGGGCGGATACATCACCCGGACCATTCTTGACGTAAAGGAGATTGATATAAACAAAACCTTTTCTTCATTCAATAACTTCGGGCAGGATTTCATAGTAAGCGACAATCTCCAGGGAGACCTTACCGGCACCGTGACGGTGCTCTCACCACTTGACAGCTCCTTTGCCGTAGTACGTAAAGGGATTGTAGCCGAGGCTCACCTGGTAATAACAGATGGAAAACTGTTAGGTTTTGCTCCTGCTGAAAGTCTCTCGTCATACCTTGACCTGGATGAACTCAAAAACATCAGCTTCTCAAGAATGGAGGACGATCTGTTCATCAACAGCGCCACTGTATCAATACCCAAGATGCTGATAAACTCCTCGGCGGTAAATTTCACCGTTTACGGTACACATGACTTTGAGGGCGATTATTCATATCATGTGCGGCTCCTCCTGTCCGAGGTGCTGAGCCGCAAGGCCAGGGAGCGCAACAGGGGAGCAAGCACCATGGGTCAGGTGAAGGTTGACGGCAGCGGCAAGGCTACAGTTCCGCTTAAGATAGAATGTATAAACGGCAAAACATCTGTTGGTTATGATTTTGGTCAGGCACAGGACAATATAAAGAGTGATATAGCCATAGAGAAGCAAACGCTGAAGGGCATACTCAACGAAGAATACGGCTGGTATGAGACAGACAGTACACGGATAAAGCCTGAGGAGAACAAGCCCAGGTTCACAATCACCTGGGAGGAGGGAAAGGAGCAGACTGCTGTCACCGGGAAACCGGAGGAGGAGGTCAGGGAGAGCCCCATAAGGATACTTCTTAAAAAGAAAAGATAGTCAATGGACATTTACCGTAAACGACTTCTCTGGAAGGTGCTGCTGCTCATCTTCGCCGTGGTTATAGGCCTCGGATCGCTCTTTTACACCAATGACCTGGTGGACAAACTCAAGGAGGAAGAGAGAAAGAAAGCGGAGCAATGGGCAGAAGCGACTCGCAGGCTGGTGACCTCGGACGATTTCGAGTTTCTCTTCAGCATCATCGAGGACAACACAACCGTCCCGGTAATACTTATAGATGAGCAAGAGAGCATTCTCTCTCAGAGGAATCTTCCGGCTTCCATTGCCACTGATACCCTTGCCATGGTGAGAGAGCTCAAGCGCATGGCGAAACGAAACGCACCCATCTCCATCGAACTGCCAAACGGAGTTGTAAACCATCTTTACTACCGTGAGAGCACACTGCTGCGTCAGCTGCGGGTCTATCCATACATTCAGCTTGGAGTGATCCTGCTGTTTATAGGAGTGGCCTATGTTGCCTTCAGTGCATCACGCATGGCGGAGCAGAACCAGGTATGGGTAGGGCTCTCCAGGGAGACGGCTCACCAGCTTGGAACACCCACCTCTTCACTGTCGGCATGGAGTGAGATAATAAGCAGCAGGTACCCCGGTACGGATATTGCCGAGGAGTTGCCCGCCGATGTTGAGCGGCTGAGCCGTGTGGCAGAACGGTTCTCACTGATAGGATCAAAACCAAAACTGCAGCCTGAGAATCTGCCTGAACTGGCAGAGGCAACAGCCTCTTACCTCAGGAAGAGGATAGCTTCAACCATTGATCTCAGGGTGGTGGATGAAACCACAGGATGTACAGGCATACCCTTTAATCCGGTTCTCCTCGGATGGGTCATTGAAAACCTGGTGAAAAACTCTGCTGACGCCATGAAAGGCAGCGGGGTGATAACAATCAGGATCACGGAAAACAACAGTGAGGCAGTTATTGATGTTGAAGACACGGGCCGGGGGATACCGCGGAAGGATTTCAAAACGATCTTTAAACCGGGTTACACCACCCGGGAACGGGGCTGGGGCCTTGGCCTCTCGCTGTCAAAGAGGATAGTTGAGCAGTATCACAGGGGAAAGATTTTTGTCCTTCGCTCAGAGCCGGGCCATGGAAGCTGCATGCGGATAATACTGAATAAGAAGGGTTGATAAAAACGTTGCCGGAGTGAAGAGAAGTGATATAGAGATAATGGCCCCGGCCGGCTCATGGGAGTCGTTGCGTGCAGCCGTCAGCGGTGGCGCTGACTCCGTCTATTTCGGTGTGGAGAAAATGAACATGAGGGCCCGTTCATCACACAACTTCACCATGGCTGATCTGCCTGAAATTGTTGACTACTGCAGAAAACACGGGTTGCAGAGCTATCTGACCCTCAATATAGTGGTCTATGACGAGGAGTTAAGTGAGATGAACAGACTGCTTGAAGAAGCATCAAAAGCCGGGGTCACAGCCGTAATTGCAACCGATCAGGCAGCAATACTCGCCGCCAGGGAAAAAGGCATCGGGGTCCATCTCTCCACCCAGCTTAATATCTCCAATTTTGAGGCGTTGATGTTCTACTCACAATGGGCTGATGTAGCCGTGCTGTCGAGAGAGCTTAACCTGCAGCAGGTTAAAATGATACATGAGGCTGTCAATAGTAATAATATACTTGGTCCCCGTGGCAGACCCGTGAAACTTGAGATGTTCGTCCACGGCGCCCTCTGCATGGCAGTGTCAGGCAAGTGCTATCTCAGCCTCCACGAGTACAATGCCTCCGCCAACAGGGGTAACTGCTTCCAGACATGCAGGCGGGGATACACCGTCAGGGACAGGGAGACAGGTTATGAGCTTGACATTGACAACCAGTATATCATGTCACCGAAAGACCTGTGTACCATCGGTTTTCTTGACCAGGTCATTGATGCAGGAGCCAGGGTGCTGAAGATAGAGGGCAGGGCCAGACCGCCGGAATATGTTGAAACAGTATCGCGTTGTTACAGCGAGGCAGCTGCGGCAGTGGCTGACGGCACTTTCGGCAGGGAAAAGGCGGAGGGATGGATGAAACAACTGGAGAGTGTCTTCAACAGGGGCTTCTGGGATGGCTATTACCTCGGACAGAGGCTTGGAGAGTGGACCACAACCTATGGTTCATCAGCCACAAAAAGAAAAATCTACCTGGGTAAGGTAACAAACTACTTTACCAGGCTGGGAGTGGCAGAGATAAAGCTGGAGACGGGAGACCTTAAGGCAGGTGATGAGCTTCTTATCACCGGACCCTCAACGGGCCTTGTGAGACAGACGGTGACAGGGCTGAGGGATGCATCGGAAAATGATGTTGTTATGGTTCCCCGTGGAGAGGTATGTTCCGTTAAAACAGGTGAAAAGGTGAGGCGTTCTGACAGGGTCTTCAGGTGGGTTGATGCCTCTGACCTTAAGAAAGAGTGATCCTATTTAAAATCTTCTGCTGCTCCTGTGACAAGCGCTGAGTTCACTCCCACATCATCAGTGTCAGTATTGATGTAGATAACCTGTCCTTCAGGTCTCTTTGACAGGCCATAATGATATGACTTGTCATAGTACTCCAGGGTGATCCTGATTGCTGTCGGGTAGTCACCTTTCTTCAGGGCTTCAAGTGCCTCCCGCGTACGGTCTCCTCCCAGTCTTTTTGAGATCTTTACTACTGATGCCATTATCTGTTCAACCGGGAATGATGTATACTCCTCCAGCAACCGGGGCATGCGTGTTTCTATGCTCATCATAAGCGCCACCACCGGGGCAGTCTGCATCCTCTCAAAGAAGCAGTCAGGCATAAAGACCGTGCCAATATTGCGGCTTTCATCCTCAAGCCATACGGGGTTCCTCTCATCATGTAAGGAAAGGTCATCATAGAGAAGGTTTGCGAAGTGTTCGGAGGAGGGCTGCGGCGGCTGTCCCAGTGCACCAAAGGCGGAGCCCCTGTGTGAGGCCAGCTCCTCGAGGTCAGTTACCTGTGTGCCGGTTGATTTCATATGACGCAGTATACCGGTCTTGCCGCTGCCGGTGAGGCCTCCGAGGATGATGTAACTTCTTTCTCCGGCCAGGTATGTCAGGATATGATTACGGTATGCCTTATATCCACCCTCCAGGAGTGCCGGCTTAAGATCGCCTGCAGAGCAAAGCCAGGCGAGGGCCCCGGAACGCATGCCACCCCTCCAGCAATAGAGAAGCAGCTGACTGTCAGAAGCTATCTCCATAGCTCTCCTGAGTTTCCCTGACATTTCAGGTGCTGCAAGGTCAATGCCGCGCAGCAGGGCCATGGTTCGGCCCTCCTTCTTGTAGAGGGTACCCACTTCAGCCCTCTGGGCATCATCAAAGAGAGGGATACTGACAGCTCCCGGGATATGCCCCGCAGCATATTCACGGGGTGATCTTACGTCAGCAACAGGAAGGGTCTTCCTGAGATTCAGAAATTCACCGGCCGGGATTTTTCTGAAGTCAAACATCATAGATCAACGGGGCTTATGATACCTGTCAATGACCCGCCTCAGTTCCTCAACGGTAACCGGTTTGGCAAGCAACTCCTTCATGCCTGTCTTTTCTGCCTTTAGCCTCGTCTCCGGCATGTTATCTGCCGAGAGAGCAACTATCTGTGTGTCACCGGCAAACCCCAGTATGGTCCGGGCAGCCTCAAAACCGTCTTTCTCAGGCATTATGAGATCCATCAGGATCAGGTCATAGGATTTGCTGCTGGCTTTATCTATTGCTTCATCAGCATCTGCAGCATACTCGGCATCTACACCAAGCACTTTGAGGAGCGAGCCAACCACCTTGCGATTCAGATAATTGTCGTCAACAACCAGGATGACCGGAACCTCTGACCTGTCAGATTTCAGACGTGCACTGTTACCACTCAGTGCGTGGAAGTGCTCCTTGAGAACATTCATCAGGTCTTCTGCTGCAAACGGTTTGACAAGGAGATGGTCAATGCCCATGTCAACGCACCTGGCGTAATGCCCCCTGGGGTCCCTGGAGGTAAACATCAGCACAATATGTTCTGATGTCAGGCCTTCATTCATTAGTGCCTCAGCCACCTCAAAGCCATCAGCTTCAGGCTCGTCGAAGATAACCAGGAGGATGTATCTGCCCGTTTCGCTATGCAGGCTGGTTTTTATCTGTGAGACCGTATGTTTCTGGAAGCTGGTAACGGAAACGGGCAGCCCCAGCCGGTGCATGATGCTCAGGAAATCGTCATCACGACCCCGGGTACCGGTTAAAACCAGGGTACGTATCTCTGCCGGATCATCATACCTGCTGAGATCAATATTTTTGGATATCTTTTCATTGAGATGAACACTGATTGTAAAGGTAACCTTCAGTCCCTTCTCAACTCCTGATGCATCTTTTACAGCAGGACTCACTGCCTGCAGTTCTCCACCCATTAGTTCGACGAGCTGTCTTGCAAGGATAGGTCCCAGTCTCAGATCCTCAGCCCATTCGGAGCGCTCGCTCAGTGAGGCAATATAATCGCCGAAGAGTTTTTTGATCTCAGCCCTTGTATATGTATTGCCTGTATCAGTGAGAGTGAACATCAGGATGTATCTGTTGCCTTCTGATTGTTTCACGCGGCATTCAAGTATGATCTCGCCTGTATGCGTGCCTGCTACCGAGTTGCTCATAAGGTTGGTGATCACCTGTCTCAGCCTGTATGGATCCCCTATCAGGTTCTCCGGCACGGCCTGGTCTGTCTTCGATTCAAAACTGACAAATGATTCGGGATTCTGACGCCTTATGAAATTCATACAGTAGGCCAGCTCTTCGCGGAGACGGAAAGGTATCTCGTCAAGAATCATTTTGCCTGTCTCCATCTTTGACACATCGAAGATGTCATTGATTATATTGAGGAGCAGATCGGCCGAACGCCTGAGCAGCCCTGCGATCTCTTTTGATTCCGCGGGCAGGTTTTCTGACCTGCTGAGCATATCCGTCATCCCCAGGATACCGTTCAGGGGAGTGCGAATCTCGAAACTCATGCGGGCCAGAAGCTCTGATTTGGCAATGTTTGCGTCAGCTTCCTGGCGGCGTGCCAGCTCAAGTGAGGTGATATCTATCAGCGCTTCCAGGGTCTGACGGCCTCCCTCCCAGGTTACGGGAATGGAGTTGAGAAACACTATCTTCTCGCCCCCGGGGCCGGGAAGCCTGATGACCCTCCCCTGGCTGAACTCTCCGGCAACGTCAAATGCATATTCATTCCGAGACAGATCGGGCATCAGTTTGCCTGTCATGCCGTCTTCACTCTCCAGCGAAAAGATCGTGGCTGCTTTTTTGTTGGCCCTGAGTATCTCCCTTGAATCATTATAAATGATGAATCCTACAGGCATCTGGTCAAGTATGGAGAGGAGGTTGCTCCCGGCACTTTTTTTCTCTTCCAGCTGACGTGATTGTCTCCGGATAAACCTGCCGAACAGCAGGATTATGGAGAGTATTGTAAAGAAGGTCAGGAGTCCCAGGATGAGAGAGTTACGGATAAGATACTTGCTGAAGAATTCCTTGGGTGCCGAGAAAACCAGGCTAAAGTCAAGACCAAATATGTTTACGGGATAGTATGAAGAGAGTATCTCCTCCTCCCCTTCGCCATTTTTCATGGAGTGATCCATCCTTCCTGCAATTCCGTCTGCCAGGGCACGGGTGAGGCGGTCAAGGTGTGAGTAACTGACCCCTGTGCCATGATTATCAAACACAACGTTGCCGGCATCATCAACCACCCATTGCCATTGGTACTGTTCGAGGTTGTACTTGTTGAATGTGCCTGAAAAGAACCGATTAAAGTCTATGGTTATCACAAGATTGCCAAGCACCATTCCATCCTTGAGGACAGGCTGGTAGTACTTGTATCTGTCACGTTCCATCTCGAGCTTCTCGGTCCCGTGAATGGTTGGCACCGTCTGTGCCCGGTAGGAACCGTCAAGCCACGAATTTCTCTCCTCGTCCTTGAAAAGGGTATATACATCTCCGTCAATGTTGTAAAGCATAAGCCCAACTACAATCTCGTCATACCTGGAGTAGTAGAGTTTCATCTTCTCCATTGCCCTTTTGTTTATTTCAGGATCGGAAAAAAAGAGGGCTATATCATCTGAGAAATCAATCTCGGCCAGGTCGCTGGCAATATGCATGCTTACATTGTCAATGTCGGAGCCTGCTATCATTACCTGCCTGTCAAGCAGCTTGTTGGCATACTCAACCTGATTCCTGTAAAGGCTCAGGTAGAACAGTACCGTGATTATCATCAGCAGTACAAATGCGATATATGCTGCCAGGAAGGTTCTTTTCATTCCGGATATGTGCCTTAAGGATAACGCTTATCTGTACTTTTCATTGTCTTCAAGCAGCATGCTCAGATAGCTTTTGTAACGCCACCATTCGATTTCATTCCGTGACACAGCCTCGCGAACGGAACACCCCGGCTCATCCAGGTGAAGACAGTTATGGAACCTGCATCCTGCTGACAACCTGAAGATCTCAGGGAAGAAGTGGTAGATCTCGCGTCGGTCAAAGTCGATGACACCGAATCCCCTTATGCCCGGAGTATCAATTACATAACCCCCTCCAGGAAGGGGATGCATCTCAGGAAAGGTTGTGATATGCTTACCCTGTTCGTGATAATCTGATACGGGGGCGGTCTTCAATGAGAGTGATGGATTGAGCCGGTTGAGAAGGGTTGTCTTGCCAACCCCGGAATTTCCTGAGATCAGGGTTGTTTTGCCTCTAAGCATCTCCTCAACGCCGGTCAGGTCAGAATCTTCCGTGGCTGATATCATGAGAACGGCATAACCTATCTTCTCATAAACGCCTTTTATGCGGAGGGCCTGTTCCATCTCTTCGGAATCATAAAGGTCAGTTTTGTTAATAACCAGTACTGCAGGTATCCGGTATGCCTCGGCAGTGGCCAGAAAACGGTCAATAAACTCCACATGCGTAACCGGCATCCTGACCGTTATCACCAGGAATGCCTGGTCAATATTTGCCGCAATGATCTGTGACTCCCTGGACAGGTTTGACGACTTGCGGATGATATAGTTTCTGCGGGGAGAGAGTGCCACAATCAGGCTTTCGTCAATATCAATGGTCACATTATCCCCTACTGCAACCGGGTTGGTTGTACGGACACCACTGACCCTGAAGCGGCCCCTGAGAACGCATTCATGGATATTGCCCTCCTCATCACGAACCCTGTAACGGCTCCCCGTTGATTTAACTATAACACCTGGCTTCAGTACACTCATCATGCTGCAAAAATAAAAAAGTGATGCCCCGTTTTTCCTGACATCACTCTTTTTGTTTTCTGTTGTTAAATCCCGGTCAATACTCTGCCGCCATAAGGAAGAACGGCTTCATCTCAAAGTTCGAGTAATAGGGCCTGAGCCTCTCGGTGTTGTAGTATTCGGAGACCTTGACTATCTTTTTGGATGAGGTCACAACATCGATGGGCACATTGTCATAACGACCGTTCTTCAGCACCACGAGCCTGCCATGGATTCCCTTCATGATAAGGTCAAGCGCGAGGTTGCCGTAAGCCATGGGCACTATTGAGTCAACAGCGTCAGGATCACCGCCTCTGACCATATATCCCAGCTTCTGGGTTATGATATTGATGGTTTTGCCTTTATTGAATTTGGCTGTGTGATTTTTTATCTCCACAGACACCAGGTCCCCTATTCCTCCCAGCTTGGCATGGCCGTATGCATCCCGCTCGCTGTCCTGGAAGATCATCTCGCCGCCCTTGTACAATGCACCTTCCGAGATCAGTACAATCGAATAGCGGCTGGGATTGGAGTTCCGGTCTTCAACCAGAAGACGAGTAAGCTGCTCAATATCAAACTTATATTCAGGAATAACACATCTGTTGGCGGCTCCGGCCATTGTGGGGAGCATGGCGGTAAAGCCGGCATATCTTCCGAACACCTCAAGGACCATGATACGTTCATGTGATCCGGCAGAGGTACGGAGGGTGTTGGTCATCTGTATGGTGCGGGTGACACAGGTACTGAACCCGATGCAGTAGTCCGTCCCCGGGACATCATTGTCCATCGTCTTGGGTATTGCCACCACCTTGACTCCCTGCTTGTAGAGATGAACCCCGTAACTGAGTGTATCATCACCTCCGATGGGGATAAGATAATCAATGCCAAGCCACTCCAGGTTCTTAAGTACCTCGGGAGTGAGGTCATTTATCTCATCTTTATAAGTATCCTTAAGATGATCAGGAACATTTTCCTTTGACACATGGCTCGGCCTTGTGCGGGAGGTGTGAAGATAAGTGCCTCCTGTTCTCCCCGCCCTGTTGACCATATCATCCGTAAGGATCTGGAAACATTGGCTGTTATCCGCTTTGGGATCCCTGATGACTTCAATAATGCCCGCCCAGCCCCGTCTGAGTCCTATCACCTTGTAACCTTCCCTGTTGGCCCTTATGGTCACGGCCCTGATTGCGGGATTGAGCCCGGGGACATCGCCTCCGCCTGTAAGGATACCAATCACTCCTTTGATTTTCTTCTGGTTTGCCATCTTAAATATTCTGTTAAAATAAATTTATATGCTGGCGGTAAATGTAGAATATTTCAAAATCATATCAAAAAGGTTACATGGCACTCCTTTAATTTTTTAATATTTTTGACAAAAAAGTAAATGGAAAAAACAGACGTGGCGCTCCGCTATTTCAGGGAGGGCTACAGTTGCTCCCAGGCGGTACTGATGGCGCTTTCAGGTGAGAACGGTACCGCAGCTAAATGTGCAGCAGCCTTCGGGGGCGGAATGGGAAGAATGCAGAAGACCTGCGGTGCGGTTACCGGAGCGTACATATGGCTGGGAATGAATTACGGCCTGCCCGGTATCCCTGACGAAGCCGACAAGAGCAGGATATACTGCAGAGTGAGAGAGTTTAACCGTATCTTCATTGAAAGGAATGCCACTGACCAGTGCCATGAACTGCTGGGAGCAGACCTTAACACCCCTGAAGGAAAGGAGCGCATAGCCAGACTGGGACTTATTGAAAAGGTATGCGAAAAATGCATTCGTGATGCCATTGAAATAATCGGATCATTTGATTGAAAGATGAACAGGGTGGTTATTACCGGAGGTGCCGGACTGATTGGCTCACATCTCAGCACACTGCTTGCCGGTGAGGGATGGCATGTGGTCCATCTCACCCGGGGCGCCACAAAAAGAAAGAGATATGAGTCGTTCCGATGGGATCCTGACAGTGGCTATTGCGACAGTGATGCTTTCATGGAAGGTGATGCAATAGTTCATCTTGCAGCATCAAACATCGGCCGGGGGAGGTGGACCGGGGCTCGCAGGAGTGAGATAATGCGGAGCCGTACAATCACAGGTGAACTCCTGTTTGAAAAGACCATCGGGAAAGGCATCACCCCTTCAGTATTCATCACAGCTTCAGGGGTGAACTACTACGGATCGGAGATCTCTGAAAGGATATTCACCGAGACTGATCTTCCGGCAGAGGATTTTTTGGGTGAGACATGCCGCCGGTGGGAAGCAGCAGCCGATCCGTTCAGTGAGGCGGGAGTAAGGGTTGTTAAGCTAAGAACGGCTGTTGTCCTCGCCCGGTCCGGGTCAGCGTTGAACAAGATAACAGCGCCCACCATTGCCGGACTGGTTATCAGACTTGCTCCCGGAAACCAGTACTTTCCGTGGATACATATTGATGATCTCAGCAGTATCTATCATAAAGTACTGGTAGACAATGTTTTATCGGGGCCTTACAATGCCGTTGCGCCGCACCATGTAACGCATGACATGCTGATGAGCGAGGTAGCCCGCCAAAAGCGGCTTCCGAATTTCCTGCCGCATGTACCTGTATGGCTTTTGCGAGCTGTGCTTGGTGAGATGTCGGTTATCCTTACTGGCGGAAGCAGGATCTCATCCAACCGGTTATCGGCCACAGGCTATCGCTTCAGATACCCAGACATATCGTCTGCGCTCAGGGCATGCTAGAAACCTGTCAGGGATTTTGCACCTGTGCCGGGTTTCAGTGACCCCGGGAGAGCAGCATGGTCATTTCCCTCCTATCTGCATCTCGGCCACCCTGAATGTGGGAGAAGCAAAAGAGCGATTCATGTCAATGTCATTGCCCATCATGTCAATGCCGTTGAGAATGGCCTCTCCGCTTCCGGCAATGGTCAGTCCTTCAACAGGGTAGACAATCTCGCCCTTTTCTATCCAGAATCCTGATGCTCCACCGCTGAAGTTGCCGCTCACGGCATCAATGCCGTATCCCGTGACGCCGTTGAGGAGCAGTCCCCTGTCGGTGACGGCGATGATCTCGCTGCGACTCTGTTTGCCTGGCCCAAGGGAGATATGATGTGTACCGATGCCCGGCAGCGAGCTGTATCCGTTCCTTGAGGCATTGCCGGTGCTGACGGTACCGGCTCTGCGTGCAGCAATGGCATTGTACAGGAAGCTCTTGACCACACCCCTGTCAACGAGGATTCTCCGTTGTGTGGGGACTCCCTCACCGTCAAAGGGAGCTGCCCCTGTTGAGCGCGCCCTGGTGCCGTCATCTGTAATTGTAAGCAGTGGTGACGCAAACCGGCTGTCCATAGAGTGAGCCAGGAAACTGGCTCCCTGGAGCACACGCTCGCCGTTGAGGGCTGCTATTACCCCGCGGAGAAGTGATCCTGCCACGTCAGGATCAAAGATGACCGATGCCCTCTGAGTCTTTACCATTCTCGGATCAAGCATCTCATATGCCTTGCGTGCCGCTTTTGCCGCAATTTCTTCAGTAGGAGGCAGATCACTGAAGAAACGGCGCATGCCATACTCGCTGCCGGTCTTCTTCTGATCTCCCTTTTCCGCTACCACGCCTACACCCAGCGAGCATCCTGAAGCCCTGTAGCTCCTGGCAGTGCCGGCAGAGCTGGCAATGAATATTTCAGTAATTCCTTCGCTGTATGATGAACCCGAGCTTTTGGTAATCCTGGCATCACTAATGGCCATCTTTTCCAGTTCAATGGCCAGTGCAATCTTCCTGTCAAGGGAGATGTCCTCCAGATCCGGATCATACAGATCTTCCACGGGTGTCACTCCTCCAAGTTCCGGAAGCAGGTTATTGTCGTCAGGGGTTGTCAGCCTGGCAAACTTCACCGCCATATCAATTGTCTGATCCAGAGACCTCATATCCAGACTGTTGCTATAGCTGAAGCCAATGGAGCCTCCTGCTATCACCCGGATGCCTGCCCCGGCTGAGTCAGCCTCCTCAATGGTCTCTATTGCGCCGTTAAGGATATTGACCGACAGGTTACGTCCGGCAGATAAATATATTTCAGCTGCGTCAGCTCCTGCCTTGAGAGCCTTTGACACAAGTTTTTCCGCAAGTGTTAAATAGTCCATTTCATTCACTGTTTATTATTTACACCAGGGCTTTACTGCCACCGACATTTATACCCCTGATTCTTACTGTCGGTTGTCCTGCCGTTACCTCGGCGCTCTGGCCCTTGCCACAGATGCCGGGCCCGAAAGCCAGGTCATTTCCAACCGCATCAATGTTGGATATCACGTCCATGCATGATCCTATAAGAGTAGCGCCCCTGACCGGAACGGTTTTTCTGCCGTTTTCAATCAGGTATGCCTCGCGGCAGGTGAAGTTGAAGACGCCCGTAACTGGGTTTACGCTTCCGCCGCTCAGGCTCTGCACATAGATTCCTTTTTTTGTGGACGAGAGTATCTCTGCCGGGTCATCGGTGCCCGGTGCAATGAAGGTATTGGTCATCCTGGGGATGGGTATGTACCTGAAGCTCTCCCGGCGTCCGTTGCCGGTGCGTTTCATTCCGAGCTGCCTGGCGCTTAGAATGTCAGTCATGAATCCGTTGAGCACCCCGTTTTCAATCAACACATTGCGCTGTGCCGGCGTCCCCTCGTCATCATGGTTGATTGTACCCCTGTAGTTGGGAAGGGTTCCGTCATCAATCATCGTAAAGCATTCACTTGCCACTTTCCGGCCTGTCTTGCCTGTAAATGCGCCTATTCCTTTTGCAATATTGTCTGCCTCCAGCGGGTGTCCGACAGCCTCGTGGACCAGTACCCCGCCCCATCCGTTCTGCATGACCACATCCATTATTCCTGCCGGTGCCTCCTCGGCCGCCAGCATTGCCACAGCCTCGCGGGCTGCATTGCGCGCCACCTCCTCGGGAGTCACCCCTGAGAACATCTCAAACCCGCTGTGCATGCTGAGACGCTCCCTGGCCATATGACGGGCCTTGCCGTCATCCGACATCGCCTGTACGATAAAGAATAGAAGGGGAAGCTCATCACTAAGGTAGAGTCCCTCACTGTTGGCAATAACCCTGCCCCTGACCTCGTCATAATAATCTGCCATGGCCATTTTTATCCTCGGGTCATAGTCAAGAGCTGCCTGATCTGCTCTCTTCATGATATCTATGCGCTGCTCATCGGCAATGTTTTCCAGTGGCATCTCTACCGTCACAAATGACCTGTAGTCGGTATCCGTAAGACTGACCATCGTGCCCGGTGATCCTCCGGTAGCAACGTATGCTGCCACTTCTGCTGCACGCATTAGCTTTTCCTCATCAACCACATCGGTATAAGCATAACCTGTCTTGTTGCCGCAGATGACCCTTACACCGGCACCCTTGCTTATGCCACATAGTCCGCTCCGGAATCTGGATTCCTCCATCACTATCTGTTTGGAGATGCGGTTTTCAATATACACTTCAGAGAAATCTCCCCCTTTGTCAAGTGCCTTTTTTAATACCCGCGATATCATGTCCCTGTCGGTATCAAGGGCGGTCAGGGAAGCGGCACCCGGGCCGCATGAGGTGAGCTGCGAAAGGAGAGCCGGTGTCACTGCAACAGCAAGCCCCCCCTTCATTGTCAGTTCCAGAAACCGCCTGCGGGGGATATCACGAACTGAAAACCGGTTTAATTTCATAATGGATCCTCCAACTTTAATGAGTCTGTAATATATAGATTATCTGATAATAAATTCCTTTTCCTGAAGAATGCCGGCCCTGGTGGTCACCACGGCAGCCCTGCCCTTCAGTTCATTGCCTCCATAGACCCTGATAATGAATTGTGCCTCTGCGGTTGTGCCGCCGGGAGTATTGCCAACTGTTGCAGATATATACCGGGGTTTTTGTGTTTCATCATCATACATCATCATCCTGTCACGGCGGGTTGTGGCCGGCACGGGGTCCAGTATCCTGTACCGTGGCCCGTCACTTTTCTCACTCTCAATAGTGATCCTCACTTCATCGGGTTTGACTATCTTGACAAGATGAGCCTGGCTGAGCGCGGTGGGCAGCTTGCCGGCATTCCTGAACCTGATTGTGAGTTTATAATCAACCGAATCGCCTCGATGCCTTTTCACTCTCTTTACCGAATACTCCTCCCACTCCAGGCGGGGCAGGTGAGCTATGAGCTCCTTATTGAAGAGCGCCTGGTTTGAGGCCCACTTCTCAAGGTGTGCCGGAGGTGGATTCTGACTGAAGAATTTAGGGTGAAAGCCACCTGTCTCAACACTGTCATACAGCGGATGGTTTACGGGTTTCCACTCATGAAATCCCTCCCCGTTATTCTCCTCTTCATCCCATGCCAGCATATCAATCTGATCCCTGTCGCCGTCACCGTCATAATCCTTTGCCCTTCCCCCGTTCCACAGCTCGTCACCGTACCATATTGCTCCGTAATACCAGTATCCGAAATCGGGACCGTGACCGAAAAGAGGCTGTCCGCTGCCGTAGTCATTGTAGACATCCCCTGCCCTTTCATAGCCGGTGATCCCGCGCGCCATATCATCAAAGTAGCGGTACCATTTGAGATCCTCCGGATACATCCTCTCCTCTGAAGGGGATGTTGAGGGAGGACGCAGATGCATGGGCACGGTGGTGTCCATTGAATTGACAACATATATGTTAGGATGAGTCATCAGGAAAGCAAAGACTGCTCTTGTTTCAGGCTCGCTGAGGGGATAAGCGCCCGCTCCCCTCTGGGTGAATCCCCTGCCTGTCAGCTCCTGCTCCGGTCTCCAGTTCTCCGGATAGTTGCGGTGCAGATCAAGTCCGCCTATACCATCCTCATTTGTGCGGCCGTCTCCGTCATTGTCAATTCCTTCAGAAGAAGTTGCATAGATGCCCTCTCCACGGGGCACCCTCTTCATGATCCTTCCGGACGGATCATCAGGATCAGGAATAAGCGTGCCGTTCGTCCTGTCAGGCCAGCGTAATGTCAGTATGACTCCGTCACCGTCAAGGTCTTCCGGCGGATCCTCGTCAAAAAGGCCGTCATTGTCATTGTCATCGGGTCTGACCGTACTGCGATTGCTCTGTGCGGTATGCAGGTACAGATCATGGCCGTCAGGATTATTCACCGGACGAAGGTAGACAGTGAAATGATCAAGCAGGTCAGTAATAGCAGGGTCAGTGCCATATCCATCAATCAGATGCCCGGCCAGCCAGAGAACTGATTCGGCGCTGGTAATCTCTCCGCTGTGCCTGTTGCCCTCAAAGAATGCAGCAGGCTTGTCAGTGTCAGACCCGTTCTTTCCGCTGGTGAGGGTCATCTGCATGACAGGTCTTCCCTCAAAACTGCGAGCCACCTCATAGAGTGTGACAATCTCCGGGCGATCATCAGCCCAGCGTGCCATCCAGTGACAGATAACATCGTAGGTATGATACCGGTCGAAAGTAAGAGTATCTCCCGGAGTATATTCCACTCCCGGATACTCTACGCGCTGGAAGAAGCTGACGCCATGCCGTGTTCCTCCCACGGTATAACGAGATGAGTCGCTCCCGGCAGTATGATGCTGTGAATCCAGAGAACGGACCGGAAAGAAGAGCATGGTACATATGAATAACAGCGTACCGGATGTATTTTTCATTGCAGGCTGTTTTAAAAAACCGCCATCAAGATAATGAATTTGGATTGAAGGTCAGCCCCTGCGGGAAATCACCTCCAGTTTGCTGATGTCCGTGATCTCAATGGTGCGTCCGTTGGACCTGATTATGCCGTCACGCCTGAATTCCGAAAAAGTCCGTATCACATTGGCAGAGCTCATGCTTATCAGATCAGCTATCTCCTTCCTCGAGACCGGCAGTTCAAATATCCTGGATTTAAAGATCTCTTTTGAGAAATAGAGAAGCACAAATGCGATCCTTCCTGCGAGGTTTCTCTTTCGTATCTCCAGCCCCAGTGAGATAATATTCTCAGATGTACTTGACAGCAGGGAGATCAGATTCAGCGCAAACCTGCCGTTACGCAGTATAAGCTGACGGATCAGATCAATACGTATGCAACACACCACTGAATCTTCAAGCGCAGAGAGGGAATACCGGTACCTCTCCTCGTGAAAGGCATTTGTATTGCTTACAAACTCAAGGGGTCTGGTAATGGTTATGATCTGTTCATCACCTTCATCGGTACTCTTGTAGAGTTTGACAAGGCCGGTCTTGAGATATTTGAAATCGCGTATCAGATCGCCCTCGCGGTGTATGATCTCGCCCCTGGCATAGGCCTTCTCCTCCCTGGCATCACACACAATATTTATGTCTTCATCATCCAGGCTGGAAAATACAAGCTCCCTGAGTTCGCACGAGAGGCAGGAGCATGTCTTCTTCTTTGTATTGGCATCAGTGGTCATGAGCTATACAAATTTAGAACAATCCGTCAATTATTTCGTTCACCTTTCCTATTTTTGAGCAGGGGCAACTAACACCGGCAAAGAAATGTTCTACAGTACGGACTACCATGTGCATACAATATACAGCGACGGCAGGCAGGAACCCGAGGCATATATTGAGGCAGCGCTGAAGCTTGGCCTGAAGGAGATAGGGTTTTCAGACCACCTCAATCCTGACGGAGGCCCGCCGGAGTGGTGCATGAAACATGAAAGGCTTCCTCAATATGTGGAACATCTCCTGCGGCTGAAGGAAGAACACAGGGATATAGCCGTCAGAGTGGGTCTTGAGATTGATTACCTTCCAAACAGGGAAGATGTGACTGACCGAATCATCAATTCCCATCCGTTTGACTACATAATCGGATCAGTCCATTACATGGGAGATGAGACTGTAGACCTCGGTCCGGAATTCTACATTGGAAAGGATGTCGATCTGATCTATGAAAACTATTTCAACCTGGTCTGTGAGGCAGCCTCAACCGGTTTTTTTGACATAATGGGTCACCCTGACCTGGTACGTATCCACCGCTATCACCCCGAAACAGACATTACTCACCTCTACAGCATGATGGCTTCGGCCTTTGAGATTCATGATGTTGCCTTCGAGCTGAATACCAATGGCCGGAACAAGCCGTTGCATGATTTTTATCCTGACAGGAACTATCTTCAGCTGTTTGCCGAACATGGAGTTCCTGTCTGTGTCAATTCAGATGCGCATTTCCCCGAAAGGGTAGGGCAATATTTCATTGAGGGATATGATCTCCTCCAAAGGGCCGGGTACAGGCAGATGGCTGTTTTCGCCAACCGCGAACGGTTTATGATACCGTTCCGGAAAGTGCAGATCTGATCCTGATTCCGCATATTTAATTGCCTGTCCCGTACGATCGGGTACAATCTCACAATCTTACCGGAAATCTCAGGCTGCAGTCATGAGGTGTTCAACAAGTATCCGGACGCCTATTGCAGCCAGTATTAATCCGCCTGTTATCTCAACCCATGATCCGAGGCGGCTTCCTGCCGACTTGCCAATGCGTATGGCAGTCATTGATGCGATGAAGGTGACAGTGCCAATAATTAATCCTGCTGTCCATATCTGCACTCTCAGCAGGGCGAAGCTTATGCCCACTGCCAGGGCATCGATGCTTGTCCCCACGGCCATGGTCAGCAGCACATGCCAGCGGTTGATATCCACCGGCTCTCTTTGTGCTCCGCCCCTCAGACCGCCAATGATCATCCTGATCCCCAGTATCATTAGCAGTATAAATGCCACCCAATGGTCATACATTTCTACGTGACCGCTTACCGTTGAACCGAGAAAAAATCCGGCAACCGTCAGTCCGCCCTGAAAGAAGGCCAGGACAAAAGCAATTTTCATAGCATTCCTGAAACGGATCTTTGACTCCACCACACCGCATGATAGTGATACGGCGAAACTGTCAAACGAGAGGCCCAGGGCTATTGCTGTTATAGTTATCAGGTCCATGACTGACGGATGGGCGCAAAAATAGTAATTATTGCTATTTTTACCACCTTGGCTGACAATATGAGAATAGTTGTTCAAAGAGTTAAAAGAGCTTCCGTAACCATTGATGGAAAGGCCTGTTCATCCATAGGTTGCGGGCTGCTGGTGCTCACCGGGGTGGAAGATGCAGATATGCCTGATGATGTTGACTGGCTTGCCTCCAAGGTGGTTAACCTGAGGCTTTTTAATGACAGCAACGGGGTGATGAATCTCTCGGCCATTGAAACCGGAAGTGAGATAATGATAGTCAGCCAGTTCACTCTTCATGCCTCAGTCAGGAAGGGTAACAGGCCGTCATATATCCGTGCTGCCAGGCCGGAAAAGGCAATCCCCCTCTATGAGGCATTCATAGCCCGTATCAGGGAGCTGACGGACAGGGATCCTGCAACAGGGGTCTTTGGAGCGATGATGGATATTGAGCTTGTGAATGATGGTCCGGTCACAATCATTATAGACAGCAGGAACAGGGAATGACGGAGAGAGAATTAAAGAGATCCGTGCTTACGGTCACTGCCTTCGCATCATTCCTGACGCCCTTCATGGGATCGGCAGTTAACCTCGCTCTCCCCTCGATAGGTGAAGAATTCAGCCTCAATGCCGTCACCCTTAACTGGATAGTCAGCAGTTACATGCTCACCACCTCCATCCTGCTCCTGCCGGCGGGCAGGGCCGGAGACATTATGGGCCGAAGAAAGGTATTCACTGCCGGGATGGTTGTCTTTACCCTCTCAATGATACTGCTCACCTTTACTCCCGGCATACGGTGGCTGATAGGTGTCAGGATCCTGCAGGGCGTTGGCGGGGCAATGATGTTCGGCACCAATATGGCAATTCTTACCTCCGTCTTCCCTCCGGGTGAAAGAGGCCGGGCTATGGGAATAAACGTTACGGCAGTATATGCCGGGCTGGCATCGGGTCCTTTCCTGGGAGGATTGCTGACAAGATACCTGGGCTGGAGAAGTATCTTCGCATTACTCATTCCCATGGGTATTCTCAGTCTGATCCTCATCCGCAGCCGTATGAAGAAGGAGTGGGCCGAAGCCAGGGGAGAGAGCTTTGACTGGCCGGGAGCTGTGGTCTACGGCTTTGCCATGGCGGCATTGATGTACGGTTTTTCAAAGCTGCCCGGCCTGCAGGGATGGATCATCACAGGCGCAGGTCTGGTGCTTATGCCTCTCTTCATCTTCAGGGAGAAAAGAGCTGTTCATCCGCTGTTTGACATCACCCTCATCTCCGGGAACAGGGTTTTTGCCTTTTCCAGCCTCGCCGCACTTATTCATTATGCAGCAACCAGCGCCATAGGTTTCTTCCTGAGCCTGTTTCTGCAATACATCAAAGATCTCGGGCCGCGCGATGCGGGCTTCATACTGATGTCATGGCCGGTGACAATGACCCTTATATCTCCCCTCGCCGGTAAACTATCAGACCACCATAATCCCGGTGTGCTTGCCTCCATAGGTATGGCCATCTCAACATCCGGACTGATAATGCTATGCTTCCTGAATGAGCAGACTCCCGTAGCATTTATAATTGTCATACTCCTCTTCATGGGAGCCGGCTTTTCACTCTTCTCCTCTCCAAACTCAAATGCCATCATGAGCTCAGTGGAGAAACGCCAGCTGGGAAATGCGTCCGGCATGCTGGGAACGATGAGAAACGTGGGACAGACATTCAGCATGGCAATTGCTCTGATGTTGCTGGCCCTCTTTATGGGGCATGAAACAATTAATCCGGGTAACTATCCGCAACTGATGAAATCAATGAAGAGCGGATTCATTGTCTTCTCCATTCTTTGCTTCGCCGGAGTATTCGCTTCCCTGGCAAGAAATAAAAGCCTTCGCAAATAGTCTGATTTTTATTTGCTTTTCAGTAAAAACAACTAAATTGACCCGCGTTTGATGACAGGTGGCAGAGTTTGGTCTGGATATATACAATATTTATTATGAGCAAATTATACGAGAAACTTTTAAATCATGACTACTCACCCGATGAGATGGGTGAATGCATTGCCGAGGCGATGAAGACCACCGGATCAGTTGAACGAGCCCCGTTGCTGAAGGAGATCTTTTCATTTATTGACCTTACCAGCCTTAATACACAGGACGGCAACGGATCAATCCGGAGCTTCGCAGAGCGAACAGCCCAGTTCAGGTACAGTTTCACAGACATCAGCAATGTTGCAGCGCTATGTGTCTACCCCAACTTCGTGAACGTGGCGAAGGAAGGGCTGGCCGACAGCGGTGTGAAGCTGGCGGTAGTGTCCGCATCATTTCCCACATCACAGACCTTTACCGAGGTAAAGGCACTGGAGACATCCCTGGCTGTAAGGATGGGAGCTGATGAGATAGACGTGGTCATCCCCGTGGGGACCTTCCTTGAGGGAGCCTGGGATCAGGTTATTGATGAGCTGAAGGCAATCAGGGGCGCAGCAGGTGATACCACTCTCAAGGTTATCCTTGAAACAGGACTGCTGAAGGACGAGCGGAATATCTTCAGGGCATCAATTATTGCCATGGAATCAGGGGCTGACTTCATCAAGACATCCACCGGTAAGATAGCTGTGTCGGCCACTCCCGAGGCTGCATGGGTGATGTGCTGTGCCATACGGGATTATTATAAGGAGACCGGTATTATGATCGGATTCAAGCCTGCCGGGGGTATTGTGACCCCTGATGATGCCCTGATCTATTATTTTATCGTCAGGAACGTGCTTGGAAGAAAGTGGCTCACTCCGGAATTTTTCAGGATAGGGGCCTCTCGCCTGGCGAACAATATCCTTTCGGAACTCTATCCCGATAAACCGGCATATTTCTAATATCCTGGTATGACTGACGGTCCGGGCCATACAATCAGTGTTGCTGCTGACACTCTTAACATGCCTGAACCACGGGCAGAGTTCAGCATAGGCCGTATTATCCCTGTAACCACACCTGTAGAAGAACTCAATACCACAATAGAGGTAGCCTCTGCACCCGGCCCAGACTATATCTCCGTGATCAAACGCATAGAGGGAGAGCCCAGACCCCCGCAGATGATCAATACAGACATCAGCTTCATCCTGCTGTCAATATCACTTCTTATCCTTACCTTCCTTGCCGTGTTCGGACGAAGGAGCCTTATGAGCGGCATCTCATCACTCAGCTTCAGAAAACACGGCGAGACAACCCTGCCGGGAACGTCGGAAGTCTTCTCCTGGCCCCCTCTCTTCAGAAACCTGTTTACAATAATTATCATAAGCCTGTTTGCCACTATCTCCCTGATAAACACCGGGGTTGTGAGCCCGAAACTCTTCGGCGGCTCTGCCGGACTGACAGCCGTTCTTGCCGGCTCGTTACTGGCAGCCCTTCTCATCAGACATCTGACATGTATGGTGGTGGGCGGAATATCCGGACTGAGGAATCCCTTCCGTGAATATATGAACATAGTATACAATACATGGTTTGTCTCCTCTATAATACTGTTTTTTCTCATCCTGATCATCCTTTTTGCACCTGTGAATAATACACTTCCAATCATCTATTTCGGCATCATTATTGTCTCTATATTGCTTATTACCAGAGCCTTAAGGCTTGTTGTAATTTTTCGCGACAGGCATATTTCGTTATTTTATTACTTTTTGTACCTTTGTGCCCTTGAAGTTCTGCCACTACTGGTCACTCTTAAAATACTTGCTGTGTTTTGACCGGAGGCAGGCACTCGGAGGTTGAACCAAAAACTTAAGGCTTTGAAAATAAGGAAGGTATTAGTGTCGCAGCCTGAGCCAAACAATCCGAAATCACCATATTTCGAGCTCGCAAAAAAATACAATCTGAAGATTGACTTCAGGCAGTTCATTCAGGTTGAGGGGATCTCTGCCAGAGATTTCCGGCAGCAAAAGATCAATCTCAATGACTTTACTGCAATCATTTTTACATCTAAAACAGCCATTGACCACTATTTCAGGATATGTGAAGAGATGAGGATCGTGGTCCCGGAAACAATGAAATATTTCTGTATCACGGAAAACGTAGCCTTCTACCTTCAGAAATACATTGTTTACCGCAAACGCAAGATCTTTCACGGAAAAGCCAATTTTGAGGACCTCATTGATGTGATAATCAAGCATAAAGAAGAGAACTTTTTTGTGCCTCTGTCAGATCCTCACAAGTCAGACATCCCTGATCTGCTGAAAAGTCATAAGATCAGATACACAATTGGTACCATGTACCGTACCATAAGCAGGGACTTTGATTCAACCGAGCTTGATTATGATCTCCTGGTCTTCTACAGTCCTTCCGGCATTAAATCGCTGAAGGAGAACTTCCCCACTTTCGTGCAGGGCGAGATCAAGATAGCTGCCTTCGGTCCCACAACGGCTGAGGCTGTCACCAATGAGGGATTCAGGCTTGACATTCAGGCACCCAATCCTAAGGCTCCTTCCATGACAATGGCTCTTGACTGTTTCCTCAAGGAATATAACAAGAATAACAAATAGCTCAGGAAAGAGATATTATTTTTGCGGAAGCATCCATCCTTCAGGATTGATGCTTTCTCTTTCTCCATGAAACAACGGGTGGCATCATTCAAAAAAAACGAAAGGCTGTGCGGAGTAAAAGCCGTCAGCGAACTATTCAGGGAAGGCCGTACCCTTAATGTCCGTTCTCTGAGGGTGATATACAGGATCATGCCAGCCGGCGCCGATATTAAGCCTGCCAGGGTGCTTGTCTCCGTACCAAAGCGCCATTTCAGGAGAGCCGTTGACAGAAACCTGGTGCGCCGGCGTATCAGGGAAGCGTGGAGAAGAAACAGGGAACCGCTCCTGATTCTCCTGCAGGAGAAGGGCAAACAGGCTGATATAGCCCTTATCTGGACAGATACCCTGATCCGGCCATACGATTTCACTGAAAAAACCGTAATAGAGGTGATAACAAAGCTGTCAGGGCTTAAATATTAACTTTGTGAAAATTTCATTTATGAGTAGCAGAAACAGAAAGAGGATAATTATAATTCCGGCCATGGCCATTACGGCTCTGATAACGCTGGGATTTCTCATGGGAGGTCAGGAGAATAAAGACTTCAGGCTCACCAAAAACCTTGATATCTATATCTCCCTCTTCAGGGAGCTGAACGCATTCTATGTTGATGAGATAGATCCCGAAAAACTGATAAACAAAAGCATCACCAGCATGCTTTCAACCCTTGATCCCTATACGGTGTACTACCCGGAAGAGGATACCGGTGACCTTGATTTCATTACTACCGGTAAATATGGGGGCTTTGGCTCGCTGATACGCAAATCAGCCGATTATATCCTGGTCACCAATGTCTACCAGGGATTCCCGGCCGATAAAAACGGCATCAGGCCGGGAGACCTGATGATAAGCATTGACGGCCAATCACTCAGGGGAGTCTCCTCTGACAGGGCCTCAGACATGCTAAAGGGTGAACCGGGAACAGAAGCCGAGATAATAATAAGAAGAAACGGAGAAGATATTGTCAAACGGGTCAAACGTGAGAGAATTGCTATCTCTGCAGTCCCCTATTATGGAATGGTGGATGAAAATACCGGTTATATCAGGTTCACCAATTTTACCCAGAACTGCATTTCAGAGGTGCGGGAAGCGCTTACCGACCTGAAGGATAACCAGGGAGCCGAGGATCTGATCCTTGACCTGCGCAACAATCCGGGCGGCCTGGTAGCTGAGGCTGTTGAGATAGTTAATCTGTTTGTGGGCCCGGGCCGGGAGGTGGTGAGCACCAGGGGACGGGCAAAACAGTACGATGCTGTTTTCCGTACCACAAAAAGCCCTGTGGCGCCTGAGATGCCCCTGGTGATTCTTATCAACCGGGGTTCAGCATCCGCATCAGAGATAGTGGCCGGTGCAATACAGGATCTCGACCGCGGAGTGATAATCGGCGAACGATCATATGGAAAGGGACTGGTGCAGGTGGCAAGGCCACTGAGCTATAAGGCACAGGTAAAACTGACTACCGCCAAATACTATATCCCCAGCGGGAGATGCATACAGGCAGTGGACTTCTCACACCCCAACGAAGACGGAAGCGTGGGTCAGATACCCGATTCGCTCATCAGGACCTTCAGGACCAGAAACGGCAGACCCGTCAAGGACGGAGGAGGGATAATACCTGATATTGTTGTGCCTGCTGACATGCTCAACAGGTTTGCCGGCGAACTCTATGTTCAGAATATGATCTTCGATTTTGCAACCAGGTACTACTGGTCAAACCCGCAGCCATCAACCCTTGACAGCCTGAAAATCACCGATGAAGACCTCCGACAATTCAAATCATTCCTCGCCGGGAAGAATTTTACATACAAGACTGGCTCTGAAAATCTTCTTGATGAGCTTGTTACAACAGCGGTCGAAGAGGGACTGTATGAAGCCAACCGGGAGGAGCTGGACAAGCTGAAGTCCGGCCTCAGCCATACTCTTGACAGGGATATGGATCTCTACAGGAACGATGTGACAGAGCTTATTGAATCAGAACTGGCCGGCAGGTATTTTTATGACCGGGGGATGGTAGAGTATTCCATCAGCCGTGACACCCAGATAAAGGAAGCCATAAGGATTGCCGGAGAGAGAGACCGCTATTTGTCTCTGCTCAACACTCCTGACAGTATCTGAATGCCCGTGACCGGGTATTCAGAATAGCTCCTTTTTCCAGACAGGCAGACGCTCCTTAACCATCTCAAGGGTATGCCTGCAGGCACGTGTGCCATGATCACGGTGGCCCGAGGTTACCATTATGAACAGCGATGCCTCTCCGGCCATGACCACCCCTGTGGAGTGGAGTATTAACACTGACCTGACATCACTGAAGGCACTTCTGACCGTCATGGTGATTTCATCAGCCTCTTTTACGATCATTTCCTCGTAAGCCGAATATTCTATCGCAGTCACTCTTTTCCCTTCAATCTCATCATCTCGAACCTTACCGATGAAAACTGAGACCGCCCCGGTGCCGGCATCATCAGTGCCAAGAGTCATCAGTTCGGAAATGAGAAAAGGTGTTATCGCCCCCCTGACCAGATACCTGTTTTTCATTCGTTTATGATAAATTTATACCACCTGGTTATGACAAATAATTTCATTGATCAATCACTGCCTGCATAATGCTTTCAGATCATACTCTTTCGCGGGCTACCGATCATACTGGGTTCATTTGTCAGACCTGCACTGTTCACCCTCCCTGAAACGGAGGAAGTATTGCAATTACGTCGTTTCTTTTCAGCGGTACTTCTGCTCTGAGCAATGTTTTGTTCAGGGCCATCCTGAAGGGGATACCGGCCAGGGAGGGGTAACTCTGGATCAGCTTACTGCGCAGATCAGCCGTATCTTCCGCAGTCAGCAGCTCTTCATTTTTCCCGACCGCCTCCCTTGCTGCTCCGAAATAGAGCACCGTTATCTCCTTTCCCATTTTCAGTGAGCCTCCAGCCAGTTATTCCCCGTTCCCGTATCCACCTCCAGCGGTACTCTGAGTTGCGCGGCACCTTTCATCTCCTCCTTCACAATGGCGGCCAGCTTCCTGACATCATTAATTTCAACCTCAAAGATGAGTTCATCATGCACCTGCAGTATCATCTTTGCCTCAGGCATCTCACGCTCCAGCCTTGAGGCAATCCTTACCATTGCAATCTTGATGATGTCAGCGGCGCTTCCCTGAATGGGTGCGTTTATGGCATTGCGCTCGGCATTGCCCCTCACCACCTGGTTCCTTGAATGAATGTCAGGCAGATATCTACGCCTGCCGAACATGGTTGTAACATAACCCTGTTCCCTGGCCTTACGTATACTCTCATCCATGTATGCCTTAACCCCGGGATATGAGCTGAAGTAACCATCAATCAGTTCTTTGGCTTCCTTACGACCGATGGTCAGCCGCTCTGAAAGGCCAAAGGCCGATATGCCGTAAATGATCCCGAAATTGGCTGTCTTGGCCCTGGTACGCATCTCACGGGTCACCTCCGCAACAGGCACTCCAAAAATCTTTGCGGCAGTGGCAGAGTGAATGTCCTGACCTGACAGGAAGTCGGAGACCATCGCTTCATCACCACTCAGATGAGCCATCAGCCTCAGTTCTATCTGTGAATAGTCGGCACTCAGGAATATCTTTCCCGGGGCGGGGATGAACGCCTTGCGTATTTCTCTCCCCTCAGCATCACGTACCGGTATATTCTGCAGGTTGGGATTGGTGGAGCTGAGCCTGCCGGTTGAAGCAACGGCCTGATTGTAGGTGGTATGTATCCTTCCTGTTCCGGGGTCAATAAGCAGGGGAAGGGCTTCCACGTAAGTTGAGAGCAGTTTCTTCAGACCCCTGTATTCCAGAACTTTTGATATTATGGGATGCTTCTCCGTCAGGCGCTGCAGCACCTCCTCATCAGTACGGTACTGTTTGGTTTTTGTGAGTCTGGCCTTGTCATCGAGGCGAAGTCTGACAAAGAGTATGTCTCCCAGTTGCTTCGGCGAGGAGATATTGAACTCCTGACCGGCAAGAGAGTATATCTCCTGTTCAAGACTGATTATCGTTTCCCGGAGTGTGACGGCATAATTCTTAAGAACACTCTCATCTACCAGCACTCCCTCTCGTTCCATCGCCGCAAGCACCCTTATTAGGGGCATCTCTGTCTCTTCGGCAAGGGCGTCAAGCCCCTCTTGCTTAAGCTTTGGCTCGAAGTGCTTCATGAGCTGCCATGTCACATCGGCATCCTCCACGGCGTATTCCCTGATCTTCTCCTTTTCCACGTCCCTCATTGTGCGCTGTCTGGGGCCACGTTCGCCAATGAGTTCCTCAATGCGCACCGGCTCATAGCCCAGGTACTGCGTTGCAAGAAGGTCCATATTGTGGCGCATGTCAGGCTCAAGCAGATAGTGCGCCAGCATGGTATCAAAGAGCGGTCCCGTGACATTTATTCCATAACCGGAAAGTACCTGGATATCAAACTTTAAGTTCTGGCCTGTCTTACGGATTTTCGCGTTTTCAAAAATGGGCTTGAGAGGGTCAAGCAGTTTCAGTGACTCCTCCCTTTCAGGCGGGAGCCAGAGCATTGTTCCACTGCCTTTTTCCCAGGAAAAGGTAATTGCAACAAGCTGGGTATTCAGCGGATCAAGGGAACTGGTCTCGGTGTCAAAACAAAAATCCTTCAGCCCGGCAAGGGTTGAGGCAAGCGTTTTTGCCTCAGCTACAGTTTCAATCAGGATATAGTTATGGGGCGTGTTATTTATGTTCGCCTTCCGGCTGGCTTCTTCCGCGGCCGACGCGCCGAAGAGTGTTCCCTGGGCATCACCGGAAGCCTGTTGAGGACCAGCACCCGGTGCAATGGCATCTCCCACCGCCTGCTGAGGTGAAGCAACCGGTGCAACGGCATCACCCGCCGCGCCCTGAATGCCGGATTCCATGACACCGGCAGCCTGTGCCTGTTGTCCATCTCCGGAAGGAAGACGTGATGCCAGGGTTCGGAACTCCAGCTCCTCATAGATCCTTCGCAGCCCGGAAATATCAGCCTCACTCCTGTGAAAATCAGCATGGCTGAACCCGACCGGCACATCCTGTTCTATAGTGGCAAGCCTCTTTGAGAGCAGGATCTGTTCCCTGTTTTGCTCTATTATATCCTTCTGGCGGCCTGAGAGCGCAGATGTGTTGTTGAGAAGACTCTCTATGCTTCCGTGTTCCCCGATGAGCTTACAGGCCGTCTTAGGGCCTATTCCGGGGGCTCCCGGAATGTTGTCAGAGGTGTCTCCCATCAGCCCCAGAAGGTCAGTGATATTTGAAGGAGGAACACCATATTCCCTTACAATTTCATTGCGGCCCCATATCTCCGCTTCGCCGCCGGAGCGTCCCGGTCTGTACATCACAACGCTGTCAGTGACCAGCTGGGCAAAATCCTTGTCGGGGGTCATCATGTAGGCGGTGAACCCCTCTTCGGCCGCCTTGCGGGCAAGCGTTCCAATAACATCATCAGCCTCAAAGCCCGGGACCTCTATCACCGGAATGCGGTAAGCCTCAAGCAACTTCTTGATCCATGGAACCGCTCTCTTGATGTCCTCCGGGGTGGCATCACGGTTGGCCTTGTATTCAGGATAGATCTCATTCCTGAAAGTAGGCCCGGGCGGATCAAAGACAACCGCAATATGTGACGGTTTCTGTTTCGAAAGCAGATCCTGGAGGGTGAGCAGAAATCCGAATATGGCTGAGGTGTTCATTCCCTTCGTGGTTACACGGGGATTTCTGATAAATGCATAATATGATCTGAAAATCAGGGCATAAGCATCGAGGAGAAATAATCTTTTGTCGTTTTCCTGTATCATCAGCTGTTGTCTGATGCATACCACTCAGCATAAGCGGTAGCTGTTTCATATAACCTGACACTGTGCAGGAATATCCCCGGGGGGACCCTGCCCGCAAGCCTGGCGGCCACCTCTGCAACAAGGTTCTCACAGGTGGGCTGGAACGGTGAGACAATCACATTGCTGAAATGCTTGCGGTAACTCTCAATCATCTCTGCCGGGGCCTGACCTGAAACCATCAGTGAATGATCAAACCGGTCAACAACCTGTTCATATACAATCTTTTTCAGATCACCAAAATCTATCACCATTCCGTTCCGCGGACTGTCAGGTTCATTATCCGGCTCGCCGGCAAACGTTACATAGAGTATGTACGAGTGTCCATGCACGTTACGGCACGGGCCGTCATAATTCCACAGAGCGTGGGCCATTTCAAAACGGAACTCTTTTGTTACCCGGATCAGGGCCATTGCTGTAATTTTTTAGTACCTGCAAAAATAAACTATTTAAAACGATTTTTGTTTGTCCGCATATTTCGGTATGATAATTACACGTTTACATGTCAGACATATTGATAAAAACGTATCTTTGTTGCCAATACATTAAAAACCAATGAATAATAACGAGTTGTTGACTATCCCATACCTTGCAGGAGAGAGCTTCAGGAAGCATGGCCGGAACAAGGCGATGGGTTTTGTGGGAGAGGAAGTAATTACATATTTTCAGCTTGAAGCCAAAGTCATGTCCGTGATGAGGCTTCTTGAGGATTATTCTGTAACACCCGGTGACAGGGTGGCAATACTCAGTACCAGCATGCCCAACTGGGGTGCTTCATACTTTGCCGTTACCATGATGGGCGCGGTTGCCGTTCCCATACTGTCTGACTTTACCGCGGGAGAGATCGCAAACGTACTTGACCACTCCGGTGCTAAAGTGCTTATAGTATCTGATAATCTGTCACATAAAGTTTCAGGGTTCCATTCAGATACCCTGGAGACAGTAATTGCTGCTGATGATTTCAGAATTATCTCGGGCTCAAACGGCAAGAGCTTTCAGGCAGGTTCAGGGCCTTCAGGGAAATACATTGTGAAAGAAGAGGATGTTGCGGTAATCATCTATACTTCAGGCACCACAGGCAAATCAAAGGGCGTAATGCTCACACACAGGAACATCTGCTTCACAGCCAGGCAGGTAATGACAATCCAGCACGTGGTGGAGAGTGATGTCTTCCTTTCAATCCTTCCGCTTTCGCATACCTATGAGCAGACACTGGGACTGGTTCTGCCTGTCTTTAACGGGGCAATGATATGGTATCTGCGTAAGGCTCCCACTCCTTCCGTGCTGCTCCCGGCATTAAAAGAGGTGAGACCCACAACTATGCTTACTGTTCCGCTGATCATGGAAAAAGTATATTTTGGAAAGATTGCACCCACATTCAAAAAGAGCAGGATAATGGCATTCCTTTATGGTCTGTCTCCCTTCCGCCGTCTGCTCAACAGGATTGCCGGCAAAAAAATATACGAGGCATTCGGCGGCCGGCTCAGATTCTTCGGCATCGGAGGAGCAAAACTGAATCCTGCGGTGGAACAGTTCCTGCTTGATGCAAAATTCCCGTATGCCATCGGTTATGGACTGACGGAGACCTCACCCCTGCTTGCCGGTACAGTTGTCAGCACCTGCAGACTTGGGTCCACCGGACCGGCAATGGAGGGAGTAACACTCAGGATCAACGATCCCGATCCCGTCACCGGCGAGGGAGAGATATGGGCCAGAGGTGATAATGTTATGAAAGGTTACTACAAAGATCCGGCAATGACTGCCGAGGTGATAACGCCTGACGGCTGGTTCCGCACAGGTGACCTGGGAGTGATCGGACGCAATAACTACCTGAGCATAAAGGGAAGGCTGAAAAACATGATAGTAGGTGCAAGCGGTGAAAATATCTACCCGGAAGAGATTGAATCAGTAATCAATGATTTCGGACATGTGATTGAATCACTTGTAGTACAGCAAAAGGGCAAGCTGGTTGCAATGGTTCACCTGAACCTGGAGGAGTTGCAGGCAAAGTATACCCAGATGAAGAATGATTTTACACAGCAGGCCGAACAGATTATAAATGATTACCTTACAGACCTGCAGAGATATGTCAATTCAAAGGTAAACAGGTACAGCCAGCTGCAGCTCGTGGTATACCATCCGGAGCCGTTCCAGAAGACCGCCACTCTGAAGATCAAGAGATTCCTTTATTATTGATCCGTTCCCTGCAATGAGCAACTGTGAAGCTGTTCACAATACCCTGCAGGATAACGTGATTGCTGTTTTTTTGCTATTTTGCGGCCAAATTGAACTCTGATGTCAAGCCGGACAAAAGCTCTTCTTCTTATCTTCTCAATCCTGATTGTAGACCAGGTTGTGAAGATCATCATTAAGACAAATATGGTTATCGGACAGGAAATCCCTGTTCTGGGCAACTGGTTCAAAATACATTTCCTGGAAAATAACGGGATGGCATTCGGGATGGAATGGGGTGGACAGACAGGTAAAATAGCGCTTTCCATCTTCAGGATGATAGCTATTGCCGGTATTTCCTGGTACCTTGACAGCATTATTAAAAAGAATGCCCACACAGGGCTGATTCTCTCCGTAAGCGCTATCATTGCAGGCGCAGCAGGCAACCTCATTGACAGCGCTTTCTACGGCATGATCTTCAGTGAGAGCTGGCATACCCCGGCCGTATTGTTCCCCGAGGGAGGCGGATACTCCTCCTTCCTGATGGGCAGGGTTGTGGATATGCTCTATTTCCCGATAATTGATGCAAGCTGGCCCGACTGGTCGCCTTTCAGGCCGGGACAGTCGTTCGTCTTCTTCAGACCGGTATTCAACCTGGCTGACACATCAATAACCACGGGGGTGCTTGCAATTCTCGTCTTCCAGAAGAAGTTTCTGGGAGAACATAAGTAGAATGGAATCCACACGGGATTGTTGGCGTGATAAAGGCTGATTATCATGTTACAGCTTCAGCAGAACAAATTGTTCCGCAATTTGTCTTATTTTTGATATCTGTTCCATCATCAGCGGATGGCAAGCCTTTCAGACATAAAGCGACCGGTTGCGGCAGAGATGCGCGATTTTGAATCCTACTTCAGGCGTACCCTGCAGAGTGATATCCCCTTCTTTCATGTCATACTGAGCAACTTTATCCGCCGCAAGGGCAAGCAGATGAGACCATTGCTTGTCTTTCTCACAGCCAGGCTCAATGGAACAGTTAATGAAACCACCTTTATTGCAGCTACATTCATTGAACTGCTTCATACAGCAACACTCGTTCATGACGATGTGGTTGATGACGCATCCGAAAGACGAGGCCTGCCCTCAATAAACGTATTGTACAATTCAAAAATAGCCGTCCTGGTAGGTGATTACCTTCTCGCACAGGGCATGCTGATAAGCGTTGAAAAGCAAAGATTCGAGATGCTCGGCATAGTGTCCGATGCTGTGAGGGAGATAGTGAAGGGAGAGTTGGTACAGCTCCAGAAGACACGCAGGCTGGACATCAGGGAGGAAGACTATTTCAGGATCATAAGGATGAAGACCGCAGCACTCATCTCCGCGTGTACTGCCTGCGGGGCCAGCTCGGTAACGGAAGACCGGGAGACAATAGCCCGGATGAAGGAGTTGGGTGAAAATATCGGCGTTGCATTCCAGATAAAGGATGATCTCCTTGACTATACCGGAAACGGTCTTACTGGCAAAAGGGAAGGAAATGACATCAAGGAAAAGAAGATCACCCTTCCGCTTATTCATGCACTTAGGGAAGCAGGCCCGATTGAAAGACGTCATATACTGCGCCTTCTGCGAAACAGGAAAAAGGGCAGAAGCGAGATCAGGGAGGTAATTGAATTTGTCAGGAAACATCGGGGACTTGAGTACGCGGAATCAAAAATGAAGGAATATTCAGACAGGGCAATCCATATCCTTGATGATTACCCCGACTCTGAAACCAAATCGGCGCTTATTGAATTTGTAATATTTTCAACATTAAGGGGAAAATGAAAGACGTTAACAGATT
The DNA here is from genome assembly GCA_964627825.1 of uncultured Rikenella sp. Taxonomy (GTDB): domain Bacteria; phylum Bacteroidota; class Bacteroidia; order Bacteroidales; family VadinHA17; genus SR-FBR-E99. Next base: position 48,351 of record CAZVLJ010000014.1, read on the forward strand.
TCTTTCACTTGGCACATATGCCATAGCAGGAGTATCACGTGACCCGAAGAAGTTCGGACAGGTCATGTTCAAAAACCTGCGCAAAAAAGGGATGGACGTGGTACCGGTCAATCCCTCCGCCGAAATGATTGACGGTGTTAAATGCTATAAGACCGTGAGTGATCTGCCTGAAAGCATAAAGGGGATCATCTTTATGACACCGAAGAAGGAAACCCTTACAGTGGCAAGAGAGGCAGTCAGGCACGGGATAAAGGATCTCTGGATTCAGCAGGGGGCAGAAACAAAGGAGACAATCGCCGAACTGGAAAAGGAAGAGATCAACCTGATCCATAATCAGTGTATCCTGATGTTCTGGAAACCTGACGGCATCCATTCCTTTCACCGTTTTCTGAAGAAAATCTTCGGGGGATTGCCCGTCTGACCGGAAATTTTTAATTCTCACGAAGCAAAGAACGCAGGTAACCTGGGCTTACCTGCTGTGTAACTGCATTTTATAATCGTGAACAATTCTTATTGTTCCACGTGGAAAAAAATCATTTTTTAAGAACCTGAGCCAGGATAGCAGCTTTTTTCCTTCCTGCAACCCTTTCCAGCTCTGCGAGAGAGGCTTCGGAGATTTTTTTCACCGAACCGTATTCTTTGAGCAGAAGCTCCTTTGTCTTCTCCCCTATGCCGGGAATTTCATCCAGGATTGACCGGTTCATACCTGTGCTCCGTTTTCCCCTGTGGAAGTTGATGCCAAACCTGTGGGCCTCATTCCTCAGATGCTGGATTATTTTCAGGGTTATACTGTTCTTGTCGAGATAGAGTGGAACTGAATCGCCCGGAAAATATATCTCTTCAAGTTTCTTCGCAATGCCTATCACCGTTATTTTTCCTCTCAGCCCAAGTGCTGCGAGGCTCTTCACGGCTGAAGAGAGCTGTCCCTTCCCACCATCTATTATCACCAGCTGAGGGAGAGATTTCTTCTCATCGAGCATCCGTCTGTAACGCCGGTGAATTACCTCTTCCATTGAAGCATAGTCGTCAGGCCCGGTGACGGTTTTGATGTTGAAATGCCTGTACTCCCTGTTGCTTGGCTTGCCGTTGCGGAAAACAACACATGCCGCCACCGCTGATTCACCCTGTATGTTAGAATTGTCAAAACATTCAATATGAACCGGAAGCACCGGCATATGAAGATCATTCTTCATTTTTTCAAGGTTCTTTTCAGTCCTGGTTTCCCTTGATCGTTCAGCCATTTTCTTCTCTCTTTCCAGCCTGAAGAAAAGTGCATTTCTGGTGACCAGCTCCAGCAGCCTGTGACGGTCACCTCTTTTTGGAACGGAATATTTAACTGTATCTATCAGAATATCAGGCATAAATGGAACTATAATCTCCGGTGAGTCACTTGATGCCCTCTGCCTTATTTCAGTTACAGCAGTTGACAAAAGTGATTCCCTGTCCTCTTCCATACGCATCTTCAGCTCAACGGACCACGACTGCACGATGGCGCCTGAAACAACTTTCATGTAGCTCACATACATCGAACCGCCATCAATTGAGCACCCAAAGACATCCACATTCCTGACGGAGCTGTTGACAACCACTGACTTACTGCGGTATTTGGCCAGTTGATCCAGCTTTTCCTTGATCTTCTGAGCCTCCTCAAACCTCAGTTCAGCAGCGAATTCCTTCATCATTGATCCCAGGTAGGCAGTCACTCCTGTCAGATCACCCTTAATAATCTCTTTTATCCTCTCTATCTGACGGTTATATTCTGTTTCGTCAATCAAACCCACACAGGGAGCCTTACAGTTTCCCATGTGATACTCAAGACATACCTTGTACTTGCCGTCAGCAATTGATTTTTCTGTCAGTGGCAGGGAGCATGTGCGTATCTGAAAGAGGTGACGGATAAGCTCTAGCAGCGTTTTGACAGCCGGCACCGAGGTGTAGGGACCATAATAAGATGAGCCGTCAGGGATAAGTTTCCGTGTCAGGAACACTCTCGGAAAGTGCTCATTCTTAATACATATCCACGGATAGGTCTTGTCATCCTTGAGCATTATGTTGTAGCGTGGCTGGTGCTTCTTGATCAGGCTGTTTTCAAGCAGCAGTGCCTCTGATTCATTGTCAACCACAATATGACGAAGGTCTGTTGCACGTGAGAGCATCACACGCGTTTTGCCCGACTGGCTCCCGGTGAAGTATGATGCTACACGTTTGCGCAGGCTGCGGGCTTTCCCAACATACAGTATGGTGCCTGATGAGTCAATGAACTGGTATACACCAGGTTTGTCTGGCAGGGTTGATACAACCGATTTTATATTATCTGTTTCGTTCAATGCTCTCTATCCGGAAGGGTGTGACTCTCTTTACAGGGGCAAATTTAATAAAAAAAATGATGTGGTTGACCGGCGATTCATAACTAAAGAACTGGCAATCTGCCGGTTAAACTCACGCGTAAATGCGGTTGAATAATCTGCACGACCGATTTTCAGCCGATAAAGTTATTAAACCTGCATGAGCAAAGGCACACAACAGGACCTGTTAATCCTGTTTTCCGCATTTTTTTGCAACACCCACGTAACCTATTGTAAATCAATACT
>CAZVLJ010000015.1:0-47171 GCA_964627825.1 uncultured Rikenella sp.
GGCAATTTCGCGTACCACATCGTCAACGAATTTATAGGTAATCTCCGAACGGGTGTCGAGCGTACTAAATCCAACCTTGATTCCCGTGTACAGCTCCGGCGCCTTGCCCCCCTTGTTGAGCTCCGGGTAGGATGAGAGCGCGGCATTGGTATGACCTGGCATGTCAATCTCGGGAATAATTGTTATATATCGCTCTGCGGCATACTTAACTATGTCGGAATACTCCTCCTGGGTGAAATATCCCCCTTCACCCCCGCCAACCTCTGTCTTTGCGCCATGAGCAGTGAGATTGGGCCATGATTTGATCTCTATCCGCCACCCCTGATCGTCGGAAAGATGCATGTGAAGAACATTCATTTTATAAAGTGCCAGATGATCAATAAACCTTTTTACATCTTCCGGACCGAAAAAATGACGCGCAACGTCCTGCATTTCTCCCCTATGGCCGTATGACGGCCAGTCTCGTATGGTACCCGTGGGTATGACCCATGGCCCGGGCTGAAGCGTAGCGGCCTCAATCTCATGGGGCAACAGCTGCCTGATAGTCTGGATGCCGCGGAAGATACCGGCTGGTTTGTTTGCCGTGACCGTCAGCAACCTGTCGGTGATGACAAGCTCATAGCCCTCATCCCCGAGATCCGGGTCATCCCCGGAGAGTATCAGCATTATGTCTCCCCTGCCCGGCTTTTTGCCGTCAGAAACCACCTCAAGCCCCAGTCCTGTGGAAGGATTGAGTTTATCTGCCAGGTAGCCGGCTATTGAGGCAAGCTCTTCCGGCCCGCCGGGCATGACATGAATGTCACTCTTCGCCGTAAGCACAAATGATCCCCCTTCAGCAGTCACGGAGACCGGCTTCGGGATAATATTGTTCTTTGCGAGATCTGTTGTCACGGGGGTTTTGGCGTTGCAGCCGGCCAGCAGCAGGGCCGCAATTGCACTCAATAGAAGAGTTGTGTGTTTCATGGGTATTGGCTTTTTCTTTTCAATTGTCAGAAATGAACGGTTTCAAATATAGGCTTTTTAAAATTTGATGCACCGGATTTTGGTCACCGGCAATCCGGAAGCAGACCTCAATTCGTGGCATGAGATTAAAATTTCACTTAATTTGCAGTTTTGCCCTTAATGCCATGAAGGTAGTTGACCCGAAAGACCTGGAATCACTCTCCTTTTTGTTCAGAGGCAGGAACGGCCATCGCCGTGCCGAACGCATCATGCACTTTCTTGCCATTGACAAGGTCAACATGGTATATGACAATTCCGGGGCATGGACCGGACCCGAATTCACATCAAGACTCCTTGAGGATGTAGGGGTGAGCTACGTGGTGGGAAATGCCCGGCGGCTGAGACAACTGCCCGAGGGGGCATTCATTACAATCAGCAACCATCCATACGGAGGCCTTGACGGTATCATGATAATCGACCTGATAGGCAGGCTGAGGCCTGATTACAGGTTCATGGTTAATAAACTCCTCTCCCTCGTAAAAACACTCAGCGGCAACTTCATCCCCGTGGTCCCCACCGGAATCAAAAAGACAGGCATCAAAGCAGAAAGCATCAGGGGCATGAGAGAGGTCCTCGCACATCTGCATGCAGGGCACCCTCTTGGCTTCTTCCCGTCAGGAGCTGTTTCCGACTTCACCCTCAGGGATCTCAAAGTGAGAGACCGCAAGTGGCAGGAAAGCATACTCCACCTGATACACTCGGTGAAGTTGCCGGTATTGCCGATACGTTTCTTCGACAAAAATTCTGCCTTCTTCTATTTCCTGGGGCTTATCAACTGGCGTGTGCGACTGCTCAGGCTGCCTTCGGAGGTGTTTAACAAAAGGGGCAGGGTAGAACGGATAGGTATCGGTGAGATAATCACCCCGGATCAGCAGTCGCGTTTCCCCGATCCTCAGTCACTGGGCAACTATCTGCGTAAAATAGTCTATGAAATGCCCATGCCGGAAGAGTTCGTTCCTGCCAAATTAGTTTAACTTAGGGGAGAAATTCCTGCCATGACAGAGAAGAAACGCAATGTAAACAACCTGAAGTCACTGTTTAACGGTGAGGTTCTCAAAAATGTTTTCGCTGACAGGGCACGGACCAACCTGTTGAAGAAACAGGAACAGATGGCCATATCATGGCTGGTTAAGAGGATCCCGGCTTTCATTACATCAAACATGCTTACAGGCATCGGGTTCTTCGGTAACATGATAGTTACAGCCAGTTTTATACTTGCAACATACTTCAGCCGGTCATTCCTCCTGCTCGGACTTATAGGATTCTTAATAAGCTGGTTCGGCGACTCGCTTGACGGAAGGCTGGCATATTACAGGAACAAACCAAGAAAGAATTACGGCTTTGCCCTTGACATAACCATTGACTGGGTCAGTATCATCCTGATAGGGGTCGGTTATACTATCTATACCAAGGGGGCATGGACATTGCTCGGCTACGGTTTCGTGGTGATGTACGGATGGGAGATGATCATTGCGCTTCTAAGGTTCAAGATCACGGGCAAATATTCAATTGACTCCGGCATAATGGGCCCGACAGAGGTCAGAATAATAATCGGACTGATAATGATTGCAGAGGTACTGTCACCAGGATCACTCAATTATTCAGCACTCCTGGTAGTAATTGCTCTCTTCATTTTTAATATAGCTGATACAAGAAAACTGTTGCGTGTGGCTGATGAGATCGATAAAAAGGAACTGAAATCGGAATCGTAAACTATATTTGTTCCCACACAATCCCCCTTGCATGGAAAAAATCACTATTAAGGAAGTAGTCACGAGAAGGGACCTTCGTGATTTTATCTACCTTCCTGAAAAGGTCCACAGAGATGAGCCTGACTGGCTCCCCCCACTCTATATGGATGAATGGGAGCTGTATGACAAAAAGAAGAACAAGTCATTCGGCTATGCCGATGGTCTCCTCCTTCTGGCCTACAGAGGCAACAGACCTGTGGGAAGGATAATGGGCATAATCAATCGCAGGTATAACGAAATCAACCATGAGAACCACGGCAGGTTCTGCTTTATGGATTGTTATAACGACCAGGAGGTCTTTCATGCACTCATCAGTAAAATTGAAGAATGGGCAAAACAGAACGGGATGAGCAAATTGGTGGGACCATTGGGATTTTCCGACAAGGATCCGCAAGGATTCCAGGTAGAGGGATTTGAATATCCCCAGTTTATCACCAGCGCCAATAATTCTCCCTACATGGTGAATTTAACTGAGTATGAGGGATATACAAAAAAGATTGATCTGGTTAACTACCTCGGCGCAATCCCGAAGGAGTTCCCGGAGGTTTACGAGAGAGTTCTTGACAGGATTGCCCGGGGCAAGGAATTTGAAATAATTGAATTCCGGACCAAAAAGCAGATGAAGCCCTATATCATTCCCATCCTGGGTCTGATGAATGACACCTTCGCCGAGATATACGGCTTTGTCCCCCTGAATGATAAAGAGAAAACTGATTTCGCTGCCCGGTACCTGCCTATCCTTGATCCGAAATTCATCAAGGCAGTTATGAGCAATGGAGATATGATCGGTTTTGCCATCGGAATGCCGGACCTCAGTGCCGGTATCAAAGCCTGCCGCGGGAGACTGCTTCCTTTCGGGATCCTGAGAGTATTGCGGGAATCAAAACGTAGCCGGAAGCTGATCATGATGCTCGGAGGAGTTAAAAAGGAATTCAGGGGAAAGGGTATCGATGTGCTCATGGGCGTGAAAATCCTTCAGGATGCCATCAACAGCCGGATGGAGACTATTGACAGCCACCTTGTGCTTGAGGATAACCTGAGGATGAGAGGCGAATATGAACGGATCGGCTGCAGGGTGGTCAAAAAATTCCGGATATATCAGAAAGACCTATAACCGTACAACCTTCATCCGCCAGATGGTGGATCAGACCTTCACTCCCAGGTGATAACGGAAATCCTCTTCCTGCCATCCATTTTTACAGTCAGGTTGTTGCGGAACCGAACATGCCTGACATACTGTCCCTTCCCTGCAACTTTTTGCTTTTTGAGCCGATCCCAGTCCAGAATAGTGTTCTTGTCATGATGCTGAATGGAGAAGTAGCCAACGTTCATTGAAGTTACATTGTGGAAGAAATGGGAGCCTGAAGAGGCGTCAAGCGGAAAGTCCTCAAGGCTTGTCTCAATTATGACCTTTGCATTGCATATCTGAGGCCAGGTCACCGGTATGCCTATCCACCTGTCACGCGTGCCCCATCTGCCGGGTCCTATCAGTATGTACTTCTTCCCTGCCTCGCTCATCTGCTGGTTGAAGCTGTCAATCTCCGCGGCTATCTCAAGCGTCTTTGACTTGTCAAAAGTCTCTCTGTCAACATATATCACATCCCTGATGTCACTGATCATGCCGTTGCCCATACTCTTTTCCGTGTAGAGAAGAAGATGTGAACGGTCTATCTCCTCCATGTTGATCTCATAATCAATTGCAGCCCCTATGATAGGCTTGATCTGCAACAGGTAAAACGATGCCTTGTAGTCGCTGTCCTTTGTCAGATCAATGGCAAACTCAATCTCCACCGGTGTGCCGAGAGCTTCCTTGACAATGTCAAGTATCTCCAAAAGTGATTTGGCAAGAGGTATGTAATCATATTTGAGAATATCAGCAAAGTTTACTACTCTTGGCCCGGCCCTGTCAACGCCGGGATAAATGGTCCTTGACTCGGCAGAATAAACAGATGCACAGTGGTTCAGGATCCCATGACGCTCGGCATCCTCTATGCTCAGGCGTGCCAGGCCCGCCGTATCCCCTTCAAGAAGATTAAGTTCCTTCCTTTTCAGATCAATGGCATAAAACTCAACCTGGGAGTTCAGGTACTGGTCCTTGGGTGTATTATTCTCAAGAGTGGGATATTTTGGGGAGAACCTGAAGGCTTTCTCCCCTTCCACAACATATGTTCCCAGTCCCACGGCTAATACCGCAAAACCGTCTTCAGGCTGCATATAGCCATAGGGATAAGAATTGTACGACTGGCCCACACCGCTGATGTGAGGGTAAAAGTAGTCTTCATGCCTCTCCCCTACAACCTCCTGTATGATTACTGCCATCTTCTCCTCCTCTATCTTATAGTTGATGGCGTTGATGTAACCTCTTGCGGTCTCTGAAAAGATTGAAGCATAGACCAGCTTTATGGCATTGGTAAGCTGCTCAAGGCGAACATCAAGATCCTCATTGCTGTTGGGAAGCAGGTAAGTCTTGAATATCCCGGCGAACGGCTGCATCAGGGAATCCTCAAACAGTCCTGACGATCTGACAGCCAGCGGCTTACTGATGGCGCCAAGAATGATCCGAAGTTTATTCACAAGCTCCGGTGACAGCTCACCCCTGATAAACAGATCCTTTATCTTATCATAGCTGGTCTCTGAATAGACTTTGGTTCTGAGTCTGTTGTTGTCAAGGAAATCCTCAAACTCATCTGTGCCGATGATGAAGGTCCTGGGTGCCTTGATATTTATGCCGGGCACATACTTGGAAACATCAAAGTTATATATCAGGGTATGGATAAATGCCAAGCCACGGCCCTTCCCTCCAAGAGATCCGGGTACAAGCTGTATAATGTTGCTCTCTTCGGAGATCAGCGTCTCATCAAACTCCACTATTTTGCCCTTGTTCTTTTCATACTTAAGCTGCCTGACAATCCTTACAAGGTAATCGCGCAAAGCTTCCGGGTCCCTGAAGTCACTTATCTTCTTGGGGGCAATCTCCCTGGCCAGCTGGATCTCGCCCCTCGCGGTGAGCCAGAGTGAAAAGTGATTGCGGTTGGCATGGTAGAGCAGTGTCTCCGTTGGGATAGACTGTAATTGCTGCTCAAATTCATTCATATTCTTGGCAATGCCAATAGTCCGGCCGGTCTCGTCCTGATAGATGAAATCGCCGAAGCCGAGGTTGTAGCTTATGAAGTTCCTTATATCCTGTGCCAAAGTGTCAGAGTCCTTATAGATAAAGACACAGTTGAGATCACTGGCCATCTTTTCATTACTCCTGTCAGACGACTGGATGATTGTCGGCAGGTCTGGTATCTCCGACTTGACGTGCCTCACCAGCTCAAACCCGACTTTTTCATCGAATTTTGAATTCTTCTCAAATTTGACATCAGTTATCAGGCACAGAAAATAATCCTTGTACTTGTCAAAGATCTGCACCGCCTCCTCGTAATTGGATGCCATCAGTATCTTTGGTCTCACTCTCAGCCGAAGCACCTTGTAGAGCTCATCCATAGTACTCACATCCTCTATTATGCGGCGTGTCTGCTCCATCACGCAATGATAGAGAAGCGGTATGTACCGCGAATAATACTTTGCCGAGTCTTCCACAAGCAATATTATACGACTGTATCCTACCTTGGTGTCATTGTCGGCATTAACATAATCTTCAAGTTGCGTAACCATCGCGAAAAAGATACGGGAGTCGCCGTTCCAGACAAACACATTGTCTATCAGGTTGGTCCTTCGCTGTTCGCCCTGGAAATACCCAACAAACTGGTTATTGTTAAGCAGAAAATATATGGGAATATACTTGTAGAGCGACTTAAGCCTGGAAGCTATCTCCATCGGCGTTTTCCGGTCAACGCCAACCATGATTATTATAAGGTCAAAGTGCCTCGAATAAAGCTTCTCAAAAGCCTCTTCGAAAGAGGAGACCCCGGTGATCCTGGGAATTGATGTCAGGTTCAGCTGGTAATAGACGCCAAGGATATAATCCGAGAATTTGCCTTCGCGTTCGAGGCTGTATGCATCATACAGGTTCGAGATGATCAATATCTCCCTGACCTTGAATTTCATCAGGTCATGAAAGATATCACGGTCATAGTTGTTCTTTTCAAGGAAGTTCTGCAGCAGCTTGCGCTTGTTCATCAGAAAATCCCTGGCTGCCTCATATTTCTGCTTCAGCTCTTCATCTGACCTGTATTTCTTGATAGCCACCTCACCCTGGAGGGTGTTCAGGTAATTGCATATCAGGGTGGCAATATTGTTTATCAGGTCTCGCTCCTCTTTCATGAACGGACCCTCATCCATATCTGGAAACTCCGCCGTATAGTATATCTCAACCTCCCCGAATCTGTCATCGATTGTAAGAAAAGGCTGTCTCTGCCTCCATTTTGTGATGATGAAGCCGGGTGACATATATTCCTTGTCATCAAAACTGATGCGGGCAACCGTCTTTTCAGGATATTGCCATGCATCAGGCAGAATATATACTATCCGTTTGAGTGCATTTTCAACCGATTTCTCCGACTGAAGGATAGAGCTTGTCTGGTTGATGCATGAGAGTTCCTTGAGCCGCTCGGTCTTTTCGTACATTATCTCCTTCAGCCCCTCCTGGGTGGCCAGAACTGAATCAAGACCATGGATCAGGTTAATGAACCCTGAGATAAGGAGGGCAAGAGTATCTGCAAGCTGCCTCTCTTCATCAAGGAAGACCTCGCCTTCAGTCTTTGATGTACCTCCCGTAAAAACTATCGTGACTGATCCGGTTCTGGCAGATATGGTAGTAAACGTGGCTTCCAGAGTATGCGGAGAATTCTTGAAACCCGGCGTGCTGTAGTGACGATCCTCATAGCTTATCCGACATTCAATATACTCAGGATACCTGAAAGCATCAGGGATCAGCTCAATAATCTCAGAGAGTGTGGTCTCCACGGAGTGACCATTTCTCAGGCTCTTTGAAATCTCATTAATACATGAGAAGATGCGGTTTTCAGCCTTTGGCTCTCCATCCTGCTTCTCTTCACGGCCGGGAGGTTGCCTGATCTCATTGCCCTTGATTATATTCAGGAATCCGGTTATCAGGTTGGCCATATTGCTTAACAACTCCTCCTCTGACCCCTGGTGGGTCTCCCTGTACGTTACCGGGAAACCCCTGAGGTAAAAGAACTCAATAGTGCCTGATTTACGGTTTATGGTCGTAAACTCCTCCCTGAGACTCCATTCATGCTCACTGAAATCCTTGTCAGAGCTTAAATACTCTTTCCCGTCATAGATAATCCGTGCTACCGCATAATCGGGGAACTGCCATGATTTTGGCATATTGCGGCATATCTGGAACAATGCATCATCAATGTTCTTCTCTTCGCTTATCTTTCTTGTCCGCTCAAGGGTTATGGCATCATCATGAAGATCCAGTGCATTCATATCAGAACCCTGTTGCGAATTCAAGTAATTGCTTACTATCGTGGCTATGTTTTCCAGAAGCTGCCTCTCTTCATGCAGGAATGGCCCCTCATCTGCTTTCGGGAACTGTTTTGTGTAAAAAACGTCAATCGCTCCCCACTTTTTGTCCCACGTTTCAAAGATCTGCTTCTGGATCCACCGTGTCTCCCTGAAGGTGGCAGAACGATATTCCTGACTATCATATTTGATCCTGGCATATGCATATTCGGAATACTGCCATGCTTTGGGGATCTCTTTGACTATTTCGGTGAGGGTCTGCCCTACCGGATATTTCTTGCTGATGATCTTATTGATGGCATATATCATGGAGAGTCCCTTCTGGCTCTGGATCTTCTCTGCCAGAAGCTTCTGCATCTCCTTCTGAATCTTGGACAAATTTTCCATCCCGGATCAGTTCATCCCTTCTTGGTAGGTCGGGGACATGCAATTTAAACGGAAAATCAAAAAAAGCTCAATATATTTTGCGATTATATATGAATTACTGAAATTTAATCCTATTTTTTGAGAAACAACTAATCCTTTAAACCCCTGGAACAATGTCAAACTCTGTTGATGAATTCATGGCGAAGATAATCGCCAAAAACCCCGGTGAAGTAGAGTTTCACCAGGCCGTCAGAGAAGTAACCGAGTCACTTATGCCTTTTATTCTGGAGAATCCCAAGTACAGGTCTGCCAAGATACTGGAAAGGATGGCTGAACCCGAAAGGATAATTATTTTCAGGGTCCCCTGGGTTGATGACAATGGAGAGATCCAGATAAATAAAGGCTACCGTATTGAGATGAACAGCGCCATCGGCCCTTATAAGGGAGGACTGCGGTTCCACCCTACAGTGAACCTGGGAATACTGAAATTCCTTGCCTTTGAGCAGGTACTGAAGAACAGCCTTACAACACTCCCTATGGGTGGCGGAAAGGGAGGATCCGATTTTGACCCGAAGGGTAAGAGTGACAATGAGGTGATGCGCTTCTGCCAGTCTTTCATGAGTGAGCTCTTCAGACATGTTGGGGCGGACACTGACGTTCCTGCCGGAGATATAGGAGTGGGCGGAAGAGAGATCGGATACCTGTTCGGACAATACAAAAGGCTTCGCAATGAATTTACCGGAGTCCTTACCGGCAAAGGACTTGAATGGGGCGGCAGCCTGATAAGGCTTGAAGCTACCGGCTACGGCCAGGTCTACTTCGCAGAGGAGATGCTCAATACCAGGGGCGACAGCCTCAAGGGCAAGATATGCAGCGTCTCCGGTTCAGGCAATGTAGCCCAGTTCGCCACCGAAAAGGCAATCCAGATGGGGGCCAAAGTGGTTACACTGTCAGACTCAAGCGGGTTCATTCATGATCCTGACGGGATTAACGAAGAGAAGCTGGCTTTCGTAAAAAACCTCAAGAATGTCAAACGCGGACGGATCAGGGAGTACACGGAGAAGTACGGATGCACCTACGTTGATGGCAAGCCAACCCCGTGGGATGTGCCGTGCCAGGTGGCCCTTCCCGCCGCCACACAGAACGAGATCAACGGAGCAGATGCTGAGACCCTTTTCAAAAACGGCTGTTTTGTTGTCTCTGAGGGAGCCAATATGCCATCTACCCCTGATGCTGTCAACATCTTCCTCAATCATAAGATCCTGTTCGGACCTGGAAAGGCAGCAAATGCAGGAGGAGTATCAACATCAGGTCTGGAGATGACACAGAACTCAATGCGCCTCTCATGGTCACGTGAAGAGGTTGACAACCGCCTCCACAGGATCATGAGGGAGATACACGCAACATGCGTGAAGTACGGAACCCGGCAAGACGGGTTCATCAACTATGTCAACGGAGCCAATATCGGCGGCTTCGTCAAGGTCGCCGAGGCCATGCTGGCCCAGGGAGTGGTGTAGGACGTGAAAAATATCTTCAGAGAGACCTCCTTCGAGCTGCTGATGCTGAAGAGAGTAAGATATGTACTGCTGGTGTGCAGCAGGTATGATGCCTTTATTATGGAGGAGGATGGTAAAATTGACGAGAAAGTGTTTAATGATTACGCTTCGTTCAACCTCCGATACCCTCCCCAGTTTATCCATGTCACTTCTGCTGCCGAAGCACTGGAGACACTCGGCAAGACAAGGATAGACCTCATAGTGAACATGCTGAGCATAAGTGATATGGACCCACTGGAGCTCTCTCTGAAGATCAAGAGGAAATGGCCGGATATCCCCATTGTCATTCTTGCCCCGGTATCCAGGGAGATGGCAATCAGGCTTGACAGTGAGGAGATGAAAAGCATAGACTATGTCTTTAACTGGCTGGGAAGCACAAATATCCTGCTTCCCATCATCAGCCTGGCAGAGGACAGGTTCAATGTTGATGAAGACACCCGGCACGAGGGGGTGCAGTCAGTGCTGCTCGTTGAGAGCTCCGTCAGGCTGGCTACTATCTTTCTTCGCCATCTGTACCGGATCATCCTCGAACAATCGCGTGAATATATGATCGAAGGCCTGAACGAACATCAGAAGATGATGCAGATGCGAGGCAGGCCGAAGATCATTCTTGCTACACGGTATGAGGAGGCGGTTGAATTATTCGAAAAACATAAAACCCACCTCCTTGGCGTCATCAGCGATGTTGAACAGTACAGGAGCGAAAAGACAAAGAGCGGCAGCTTAAATGAACTGTTCAAACTGATAAACCAGTATGATCCCAACATCCCGATAATATTACACTCTGCCGACGCTCAGACTGAGAAGAGCGCCCTTGAATACGGTAACGCCCTCCTAGACAGCAATTCGGTCAACCTGGGAGAAGAACTGGAGACTCTTCTTAAACAAAATCTCTACTTCGGAGATTTCATATTCACCGATCCCGTCTCAGGCACTGAGATAGCACGTATATCCGATCTCCAGACTTTCCAGCGCAAAATGTTTGAGATCCCTGACAATTCCCTGCGATACCACCTCTCCAGGAACCATCTCTCCAAATGGCTCTACGCCAGGGCCCTTTTTTCACTGGCAGAGTTCCTGAAAGAGATCAGCCTTGATGAATTCTCAAGCCTTGACCAGGCACGAAGATTCATTTTTGATACAATTGCCAGTTTCAGGCGCAACAAAGGTCATGGCATCATTGCAGACTTCTATCGCGAACACTTTGATGAATACCTGATATTTACCCGTATAGGTGATGGTTCAATGGGCGGAAAGGCACGCGGACTGGCATTCCTTGATCACCTGATCAAACAGAATGAGCTCTCTGAAAGCTTTGATGATACCGTGATATCCATCCCCCGGACCGTTGTTATCAGCACAGACATCTTTGACGAATTCATGGCTGAAAACAATCTCTACCCCGTTGGCCTTTCAGACGCAGGCGACAGGGAGGTACTTGATGCCTTCATCAAAGCCCGGTTACCCTACAGGGTCAACAAAGACCTGCTCGTTTTTGTTTCAATAATTACGGGACCGGTAGCAATACGGTCGTCCAGCCTGCTTGAGGATTCTCATTTCCAGCCATTTGCCGGGGTGTATTCAACTTATATGATCCCCCGGGCCGAAAATGAGATGGTCATGCTTGAACTCCTCAGCGTGGCCATAAAGAGTGTCTATGCCTCTGTTTTTTTCAGGGGAAGCAAGAATTACATGAAGGCCACCGCAAATCAGGTTGAAGAAGAAAAAATGGGTATCGTTCTCCAGGAGGTATGCGGACAGCAGTACGGTAACAGGTTCTACCCTACCCTTTCAGGAGTGGCACGGTCTGTCAACTTCTACCCCATTGAACCTGAAAAATATGAAGACGGATTTGTTACCCTTGCCTTCGGGCTGGGGAAATATATCGTTGATGGTGGCGTTGCACTCAGGTTCTCACCGGAATATCCGAAAAAGATCATTCAGCTATCTGATACCCGCATAGCATTGCAGGAGACACAACAGGAGTTTTATTCCCTTGACCTCAACCCTTCCAGCTTCGTGCCAAGCACAGACGACTCCGTTAACCTGCTTAAACTGAGTATCAAAAAAGCAGAATCCGACGGTTCACTCAGGTATGCAGCATCAACATACGACTACCAGGATGACATCCTTCGTGATGAGATGGTTGAGGGAGGCCGCAAAGTGATAACCTTTTCAAACATCCTCCGATATGGTCTCTTCCCTCTTACGGATATTCTGAAAAAGGTTCTTGCAATCGGGCAGCAGCAGATGAACAATCCGGTTGAAATAGAATTTGCTGCAAACATTGATCTCTCCATGAAGAAGCCGGTGTTCTTCAATCTCCTCCAGATCAGGCCTATAGTGGAAAACTATGAGACCATCAGATTCAGGCTTGAAGATATACCCCATAAGGCAACGATTGTCTTTTCCAGCCTTGCCCTTGGTAACGGTACAGTTGATGGCCTGCACGATGTGGTCTATGTACGGACGGATAATTTCGAAGCTTCGAAAAACCCTGTGTTAGCCGAGCGGATAGAGGCTATAAACGAACGGCTAATCAATGAAGATACCAATTATATCCTGATCGGTCCGGGAAGGTGGGGATCAACAGACATATGGCGGGGAATACCCATCAAATGGCCGCAGATCTCCGGTGCCAGGATAATTGTTGAGTCAGGACTGGAGAACTACCGTATTGATCCCAGCCAGGGCACTCATTTCTTTCAGAACCTGACTGCTTTCAGGGTAGGCTATTTCAACGTTAATCCTTCCCGTGGAGACGGCTTTATTGATTATGATTTTCTCTCTGGCGCAGAGACTGTATTCGAAGACGACCTCCTCAGGCATGTCAGGTTTACTGAACCTCTCCATGTGATGATTGACGGAAAGAAGAAGACCGGAGTAATAATGAAGCCCGGCCACCGGATAGACTGACAATTAATGCAGGAAGGTCACATCACCTACTTTGTCAAAATAGTCGCCGTCGGCATACCTGCCGGTCGCCTTCCAGACATAGACACCCTGTGGTGCCAGGTTGCCATCGCCAAAATAGCCGTCCCAGCCCTTCCAAAGATTAAGGCTCTCATAGATCAGTACACCCCACCTGTTGAAGATCTGCAGTTTGTATTCAATCACGTTCTCAAAGAATGGCCTGAAAACATGGTCCATTGATGGATGAACACCCTCCGACCATTCCCCTCCGGTTGGGCCCATGCCGTTCCATTTGAATACATTCGGAAACTTGAGGGTTCCCTCTTTCCATTCCACCACAACAGGCGTCTCCAGCACTGCGGAATCAAGACAGCCGTCACTTGTTGAGACAAGGAGCGTAACAGTATATGACCCCGGTGATTCATACTTGTGATAAGGATTCTCCTCGGTGGAGGTTGTCGCGTCACCAAAATCCCACAGCCATGAATCCGCAAAATAGGAGTAACTGTAGAAGATCACTATCTGTTCATTGTTGACAACATGGGTGGGATAGGCGTCAAAGATGGCCGAAGGGTTCTGGTAGACGGTGATGATACCGCTGCGTACTGACTCTCCTGCTATATTGTGCACGGTCAGCTTCACAACATAGCTGCCGGGAACGAAATACGTGTGTACAGGATTCTCTTCTGACGAATACTGCCTGTCACCGAAATCCCAGGTATAGCTTTCGCCATGTTTGCTTTTATTGACAAACTGTACTGTCAGCGGGGCACATCCTGTCGTTGCTCCTTCAAAATCGGCCACAGGCATGGGGGGCAGGATGACCTCAACGGAGACGCTTCGCTGTGCGTCACAGCCCCAGCTCTCGGGGGGTATGGAGTAGGTAAGGGTATGTATGCCCAGTCCTGCTTCAGCCGGATCGAAAATATTGTTCACCATGCCCGTGCCTGACCATGTGCCTCCGGTAGGATATGCCGTTATGGCTACCGGTGAGCTGTTGAGGAAAAGTGTTGCCGGAGCATCAATGATTATTGATGGCAGGGCCATGACAGTTATTACTACCGTATCCGAGGCTGCACAGTCAGTGTTAAGTATGGCATACTGAATAATATGGTTCCCAACGCCTGCCAGCGCCGGGATAAACTGGTTGCCAACCACTCCCGGGCCTGACCATACTCCTCCCAGGTCATGGGCCGTCAGGGTAACGGCGGGGCTGTCCTCGCATAGGGTATCAACAGGCGTGATGGTGGCGTCAGGAGTGGCTACGGAAATAATAGTGGAATCAGTGTCCGTACAACCGTTGGCATCAGTGATAGTGTATGTAATCAGGTGATTGCCCGAGCCTGCGACAGCCGGATAGAAGGTGTCGCCAATAACTCCCGTGCCTGACCATACACCGCCCGGATCATGTGCCTGGAGCACTATTACCGGATCGGTTGAGCAGACAATTCCGGAGTTTAATATGGTGGCATCGGGTATGGGATGTACGGTAATGACAGTCTGATCATTATCATTGCACCCGTCAGCATTTGTAACCGCATAACTGATCACATGGTTACCCGGTCCCGCCACTGAGGGATCAAAGATATCACCTGATACACCGCTTCCTGTCCATGTACCCCCCGGATCATGCGCCGTCAGTGTTACCGGCGGTGCATTGGCGCACATAGGGGCAACAGGAGTAATTGTTGCATCAGGATAGGGCACTATCAGTATCCTGGCAGTGGTCACCACCGGCGGATAGTCACCGTTCTCGCGGTCACGGGGACCGCCGGGAATGGTAGGATCATCATATGGATTGCAATAGTTCCAGTTGCGCAGGGTCACTTCAAAATACTGGCCCACGAGCTTGTCATCGGCCACATAGATCACGTCAGACCAGACACCTGAGCCGGTAACCGGCCCGGGGAGTGTTATGACGTTGTCACTGTAAGGGAAGGTCCTGGTCCTGCCGTCAATGGTTATCGGCGCCCCTGTCATAGTGTTGTCCGTTCCGTATATCCACTGGATCCAGCGGGTATTGACGTTGGGATTATCCCTCTCCTGGGGTGGTACGCAGTTGAACTGCGTCAGGTCCTGGAAACGGACATTGGCGCTGTTGCCAAAGCAGATCGGATAAACAACCGGGTTAATATGCATATGACCCCCGTTGTGGTCATCATCATCCCAGACGGTAACAATCTGTTCCTGTGATGATGAGGTGCAGAGCACCCCGTTAACCATCAGTGTAGCCTGCGGGTGATAGTTGCACACATTGCCGGCTGAGGTATAGGTGATTATTGCCGTGGCTTCAAACACTCCTGCGGCAGTCTCAACCGCCGGCAAGGTCTCAACGGTGCCGTTATCCCAGTCGAACCTTATATGTACCGGTGTGCCGGCATTGGTGACCCCTGTATAGCTTACGGTCCATACGGCAGTCACCGGAGAGCACAGTTTGTCCGGGGTAATGTTGTTGGCCTTGGAGAGAATGGAGCAATTCTGCCCGTAGGCGCTAAACGACAGCAATACCGAAATAATATATAGGATCCACTTCTTCATGAATCATTTGACTACATACCCTCGCCGGTGTGTAATGCATTCCTTTATACGAGTGAACATGTCAGTTGGTTACATTGCTGACTGACTGTTTAAGGCTGAAGGAGATGCCTGAAGGATATGAAACACTGAAAGATGGAATCACCTGGCGGGGCATTCCGTCAGCGGGGACCGCTGTTTTCAACTATTGTGGGTGGATACCCGGTAATTTACGTTTCTCTCTTTCAGATAGCGGATAATAAAATTGAAACACTCCTCATGTCTGCCGACAAGCTCTGGCGGGAAGACCCCCTTTTCCCTGAAGATTCCGCCCAGTATCATTTCTGCCGTTGCGGTGGCAGTGAAGCCCGTCGTCCTGGCCATTGATGAAAGCTTCTCATCCGGGTCAAATTCATCATACAGCTCATAGATGATCTCCCGTCTTGCTCCCTGCTCCTTCCCCCTGAGCGTGACGCGCATTATCGTGAACTCCGGCTCTTCACCAGTGAGCTTCCATGCCTTGAACAGGATACGGGAGGTGAAGTCCAGAGGACTCACCCCGTTACCATTAATGCTGACCGGTTCACTGTCAAGGAAACCAGCCTCCCTGAGAGCCTTGATGAGTGTGATGTGCCCCGGATAACGGAGCGTCTTCTCTTTCATATTCGGGATATGCTTCATGGTGCGTATCAGTGACCGCAATCCGTCAGTGTTGAATGCCTCAAGTGTTCCGATCTCATTGAAATGAATATGTTCAGCATCACTCATGGCGGGTTTGGTAACTATCATGCCATTCTCAACGAAGCGTGCCGGGCGGGTGTATTCTTCAATGACATCGCACGGCGAGAAGGGGGCTTTGTATTCAAAGGGCCACTCTCTTATCAGGGGCAGACCGCCAACCATGTATTCCATCTCTTCAATCTGCATCCTCTCATTGTGAAACCCGACAATATAGTTAGGCATCCCCGGCGCCACACCACAGTCCATGACAACAGTGACCCCGTTCATTCTGGCAATCTCATCCAGATGCACCGGATCCTCCGGCATGAACGAGATATCTACCAGGTCTTTTTTTCGCCTGATGACCTCAGTCATGGTCTGCAGCCCAAGGAAACCGGGTACGGCAGAGACCACTATATCGGAATCAGTTATTGCCCCTGATAGCGCTTCAGGATCGGTCACATCGAGCAGAGAGCGGCGTAACCCCGGGAAATCGTCAAGCTGATCGAGCGACTCAGGATCAACGTCAATAGCTGTCACCTGATGGTTCTTTGACAGCTCCCGGGCCATAGCCCTGCCAACCATCCCTGCCCCGAGTACAGTTATCTTTTTCATTCCGTGCGGATATTAATGATCATAATCAAAATATGTCCAATATAGGTGAAATTCCAGTGATAAGGAAACGGGGTGCCGTAACGGTATGCCAGGGTAATGTGACGGGCTGGCAGATGAAAAAGAACAATTGAAATAATTCAGGTAAAAAAATGAACCGTTTTGAAGAAAAAGTGTATTTTGAGTGTTCGCAGGATAATAAATGCTTCATCAATGAAAATTATTGTAAACGACACAGAGCTTGATCTTCACAGTGGTGCAAGGGTCAGGGATGCAATCGCACGTTATTATAAACACGCAGGGCGAAAAGTGCCTAAAAGGCTGCCCGTGGCAGAAGATCGGTTCGGTAACATTGTCGCACCTGACGGTGCACTGACCGATGGGAATACGCTGTTCATCCTGTCAGGCCGTAAAAAAAGAACCAGGATCAGCAGAGTGATTATTGTTCTTATCACCGCCGCACTTCTCTCAGCATGCGGCTCCCTGAGGCACGCCGCCACCTCCCCTGCCCCCGAAAAACAGAGTGGCGCCACCGTTGTCACCCCGACAGGCACCGCCGTTCAGTCTGAACGCCAGGCAGTCATCTTCGCCGTCAATGACATTCATGCGACTATAGATAACTTCCCGAAACTCGCGTGGTTAACAGACAGCCTGAGAGCTATTTACCCGGACTTGCTTCTCATCGCCGCAGGCGATAATCAAACGGGAAACCCCATCAACGACCAGTATCCCCAGAAAGGATTCCCGGTGATTGACCTGATGAATGCCGTCGGTTTTAACCTGAGCGCTGTGGGAAACCATGAGTTTGATACCGGTCCCGAAGGATTTGGTACTCTGACACAAAAGGCACACTTCAGTTTCATCTGCGCCAATGTAACCCTTGACAGTCACCCCGGTGTCACGATCACGCCATATAAGATAATCACAATGCCCAACGGGCTGAAGATTGCTTTTCTCGGACTCCTGCAGCTCGGGCAGAACGGTATACCCGACAGCCATCCTGACAATGTCAGGGGATTCTCCTTCCGGTCACCATTTGAAACGGCTCCTGAATACTGCTGGCTGAAAGACAGCAATGATGTCTTCATTGCCCTGACCCACATCGGCTTTGAGGAGGATGTAAAACTGGCGGAAACCATGCCCGCAGGAATTGATCTGATCATAGGCGGGCATTCTCATACCCGTGTTGAAAAAGAACAGATCCACAACGGGATCATGATCACACAGGCTGAAAACAAGCTTAAATACGGCACCCTGATCAGGCTTACTGTAAGCAATGATGGTACCGTAAACAGGAGCATGCAACTTATTGATATCCGGAACTCAAAAAAGGAGGATGCAGCCATCCGTGCAATGGTTGACAAATACAATGACAACCCGGTACTTAACGAAGTGATTGCAACAGCAACAGATGATTTTACCACATATGAAGAGCTGGGTTACCTTATGGCCGACGCCCAGCGTGATGCAGCCGGGGCAGACATAGCATTCATGAATCCGGGTGGTGTGCGTATTGATCAGCTGGTAAAAGGTCCTGTGACCATCAAGGATGTTTACCGGCTTGACCCGTTTGGAAATGAACTGGTGGTGACAAGGCTCACCGGAGAGGAGATCTTTTCCCTCCTGCGCGCCGCATGGCCTGTAGACGACAAATCACCTGTATATCCCTCGGGGGTAAAAACGGAAGTGAAGGTTGATGCAGAGGGTGATCCGGAATCGATAACCATCCTTACTGAAGACGGGAATCGGCTGGAGATGAACAGTATCTATACTGTCGCCATGAACAGTTATATGACGCAGGTATACAATTACAAACACGACGATCCGGGGCAATCTCTGTTCTTTACAACGGCTGACGCATTGATCACCTACCTTAAAAAGCACTCTGACCTCAGAAGCTACCGGGGCGAGACAAGAGTAAAGATAGCCAGGTAAACAACTCCGGGTACCCTGCCCCCCCCGGAAGTGAAAGAACATGCAGGGAATTTCGCCGGCTAAAATATGTTCTGTAACAGAACAGTGATTTTTGTCTTGATTTTATCAGGATAATGACTATATCTTGCCTGATAAAATTAATTTGCAATGTCATTTCACTTTCTATCAGCCAAGATTATACAGACGTTAAGAAGAATAACCTGGCAATTGGTTTGCCCGCTTCTTATAATAACAATGGTTCAGTGCAGCAAGAGCCCGGCAGAGCCGGTATGGACAACCTTCACCGCCGAAGATGGTCTTGCAAATAATTGGGTAACAGCAATAACCATTGATCCCATGGGCAACAAGTGGTTTGGTTGCATGATCAGGAGTATTTCCTGCTATGATGACAGGTCCTGGACGACTTATACCATCCCGGATGAATATGTTTGTGGTTGGATTTTCGATATAGTGGTTGACAGAAACAATAACAAATGGCTCGGTACCCTGGGTTCAGGAGCTGTTAAATTTGACGGTGACACCTGGACCAGCTATAATGAATCCAACGGCTTCCCGGGAAATGATGCCCTTGCTCTGGCTACTGACAGGGAAGGCAACGTCTGGTTCGGCACACGCGAAGGTGTGGTTAAGTATGACGGAGATGAGTGGGTCACTTACACCGAAACTGATGGCCTTGTAAGCAATGCAATCACAGCCATTGCTGAAGATGCTGCTGGGAATATGTGGTTTGGTTCCGTCTCGGGTGATATATCGAAATTTGACGGTACAACCTGGACCAGCTTTATAAAACCGGCAGGAGGAACGGTAAATGTCAGTATAGATGAAATAGCGGCCGATAATGAGGGAAATGTGTGGGTAGCCTGCGGGGATGGGGCGCTCCGTTATAACGGCGTCGGGTGGAGAGTCTTCGATAAACCTGACGGGCTTTGCGGTTATGGTACCCTGTCAGTAGCAGTTGATCAGAACGGGAATAAGTGGTTTGCCACGATCGAGGGTGTTTCTTCATTTGACGGTACGAACTGGACCTGTTACACTGAAAATGACGGCCTTGCCGATAATCAGGTTACTTCCATCGCGATTGAACCAGACGGCACACTGTGGTTCGGCACAGGTGAGGCTGGTGTGTCAAGCCTCTCCTTCGAATAATCAGTATCTTTGACCTGAATGAAGGACAAGGATTACATTGTTTTCGATTTTGACGGTACCATCGCTGACACTCTCGAATTAGGATTAAACGTGTATAACCGGATAGCCCCGGAATACGATTGTCTGCCTGTCGGCGCCGGGGAGCGGGAGCTGTTCAGGACGAAAAAGCCCCAGGAGTTGCTCCGGACCTATGGAATATCAAAACTGAAGCTGCTGACACTGACACTGAGGATCAGGAAGGAGATGAGCAGGCACGTCCCTGAGATGAAGCTTTTCGATAAAATGGGAAAGGCTCTCCATGAGATTCGTAATGCCGGCCACGGGATGGGGATACTCACCTCCAACTCCGTGGAAAATGTCAGGAGGTTTCTTGAGATTAATCACCTTGCTGCCCTGTTTGATTTCATCTACAGCGGCCGGAGTTTTCTTGGAAAAGATAAAATAATAAGGAAGATGGTCATCAGGGAGCAGTTGCCGGTGGGCAGGACAGTTTATGTGGGTGATGAAACGCGTGACATCGAGGCGTGCCGGGCTGCGGGCATTCCTGTTATTGCCGTCTCGTGGGGATTGAACCGCAGGGAGCTCCTTGCCTCTCTGGCGCCTGACCAGATCGCTGACAGTCCGGAAGAGCTTCCCAACCGTGTCAGACAGATCTTCCTGCCAGGACCGACAGAGTAGATTGACCATAGCCCCTGTCGGGCTGTTCTCGTTTTACCGTCAAGGCCTGAGGAAATCTTTGATACCAGGATTGGCACACCCGAAAGTGACGAGGCAGATATTCTTGGATTAATGATTGACGAATACGAAAAGAAGCACTGCCAGATAGATGCTCCTGATCCAATTGAGGCAATAAAGATCAGAATGGAAGAAATGCATCTCAAACAGGTTGATCTTGTCAATGTCATTGGTGGAAAAAACGGGGTTTCCGAAGTGCAAAAGCCGGAAGCCTTGACCACATCGGGCCGGGAATCATAACATTTTAATATAGGGTTATTTATCAAAGGATTAACACCGGCGCAGGGTAATCATTTTACTCCGGCGAAAAATGGTCAGGATATCCGGCATATGCACTAAAGAGGACTATTCAGTCTTAAGCAATATCCCGCTCCGGCTCCCGCTGTTGATCCTACATAGGTGTAGCAGGATTTGCCAACGCACCAAAGACTGTGGATAACTAGTCGACTAATCCGTAGGTTAATTTCCAATCCGATATTATATTTGACAATTATTGACAAGTCAAAATAAATCTATGATGGATGGTTTTGGTAATAAAATAAGATGTTTGCGTGAATCACAAACGCTCCTCTTGAGGCAAGTTGCTGCAGCAATTGAAATTGACCCAGCATTATTGAGCAAGATAGAAAGAGGAGAGAGGATAGCTACTAAAAATCAGGTGCTCGCCCTCGCTGCTTTTTTTAAAATTGAAGAAAGGAAGCTACTTACTCTTTGGCTTGGCGAGAAGATAGCATACGAGATTAGGAATGAAGATATTGCAAATGATGCTTTGAAAGTAGCAGAGAAGCAATTAAAATATAATAGAGGACTATGAAGAAATTAGCAGAATTATATAATCATCCACTTCCAGCGAATAGGAAAGGTCCTTTGTACAATGCTTTTCCCTACCCGACCAAGATTTCTCCAGAAGCTATCGCTATTTATATTGCTTGCCATACCAAAGTTGGCGAAACTATATTAGATCCTTTTTCCGGAAGTGGCACAACTGGCTTAGCAACTCTTCTATGCGATCAGCCTACCAAAGAAATGAAAGAAACGGCCAGACAGTTGGGAGTGAAACCTATTTGGGGTAAGAGGAATGCAATCCTCTATGAACTAGGGTCGCTCGGATCATTCATTGCTCAGGTAATGTGTAATCCACCATCGTTAAAGCAGTTCAGTAAAGTCGCAAAACAATTTGTTATTGAAGCTGAAAAGGAGTTGGGTGGTATCTATGCAGTAAAAGACCCTGATGGTAATGAAGGTACACTCCGATATGCAATTTGGTCGGAAGTGTTAATCTGTCCTTCTTGCAAACGAGAAAGTACTTATTGGGATAATGCTGTATCAAAGTCACCGCTTGGAATTTCGGCTGATTTTATTTGCCCTAAATGCCATTACCAAGATGCTATTTTAAACATCGGGCGAGCACAAGAAATGATTTTTGATCCTATTCTGAACAAAATGCATTCCCGAAAGAAAAGAATACCAGTTTGGCTCTATGGTAAATCGGGTAATAAAACCTGGAGCAGAAAGGCAACTGTACAGGATCTTAAGGGGTTGAAATCAGTACTAGCTAGATTTTCTTTTGGAGAAGTGCCGGTTCATTCGATAAATTGGGGTGTTCTTCACCGTAAAGGTTATCACACCGGAATTAGCCATTTACATCATTTATATACAGATAGAAATCTAATAGTTTTCTCACGATTGTGGGAAAAGACAAATGCGTATTCACCGGAGATGAATGCCGCCTTAAAACTTCTTCTGCTAAGCTATAATGCTTCGCATTCCACGCTTATGTCAAGAGTTGTGGTAAAGCAGAAGAATAATGATTTTGTAATAACAGGAGCTCAATCCGGTGTTTTGTATATCAGTAATCTACCAGTCGAAAAAAACATTATTGACGGAGTAAGGCGCAAGATAAAAACTTTTACAGATTCATTCAAGCAGGTAGAAAAAAGTGGGAGCTCAGTTCAGGTTTTTAACCAGAGCAGCACAGATTTATCTATTGTCAATAATTCGATTGATTACGTATTTACTGATCCACCGTTTGGAGATTATATACCTTATTCAGAAATCAACCAAATCAATGAAGCCTGGCTTGGCCAATTAACAGACAATCAAAAGGAAGTAATCGTAAACTCTGCTCAGAAAAAGGGAACAGAAGAATATACCCTTTTAATGAAACAGGTGTTTTCTGAAACTCATAGAGTGCTAAAAACCGACGGTAGAATGAGTCTTGTTTTTCATTCCGCTAAAGCAGAGATATGGCAAGCACTTGTAAAAGCATTTAAGGAATCAGGCTTTGAAGTATCGCTTTCCAGTATTTTGGATAAGGTGCAGGGTAGCTTTAAACAAGTTACCTCAACTTTCAAAGTTCAAGGTGACCCATTGATACTTCTAAAAAAATCTAGGAAAAGAGTCAATGTTGCTTCCGTAAAAGGGTGCATAGATGATCAGGCTATCATTAAGAGGATATTAGGTAATGCCTATCTCGGAGCTAACAGTAAAGATGAAAGAACACCTGAGCGTTTGTTTTCAAGATATATAACAGCTTGCTTGGAGTCAGGAATACCAGTATCCAAAAACGCAAAGCAGTTCTATAAAATCATTCAAAAAGAAGTTTCACAAGTTCAACCTGTTTGAGAAACGATAGAAAATTTGAAAACCATAGCAAAAGACATATCAAACAAAAAACACTTGGGGCAGTATTTCTCAGGGAATGCCATAGCTTCATTGCTTGCCCATTTGGCTGGTTACGAAAAAGCAAAGTCAGTAATCGATCCCATGAGTGGAATCGGAGATATGATTGCCGCTTGTGAACCTTCAACGAATCCTAAAAAACACTACTATGGAGTTGAAATAGATAATAAGGTTATTGAGCAATCAGTCCTGAGGTTTCAGTCTAACCCAAACGTTAAATTGATCAATGGTAATGTATTCCAGCTTGACATTATCAATCAACTTTCATCAAATCAATACGATTTGGTTATAACTAACCCTCCCTATGTACGTTATCAGACAATTGCAGACAACAAGGTTAATCAACCCGAATCGCTTAGCACCTCAGAAATAAAGGAAAATCTCATTGCGTCACTACCACTTTTTAAGCATCTTGATGCTAAAGACAGAGAATTATTTAGAATTCTAATTTCTAACTACTCTGGATTAGCTGATTTGGCCGTCCCATCTTGGTTCTTATGTTCCATGATTGCCAAAGTCGGAGGGAGAATTGCAATGGTAGTACCTCAAACCTGGTTGAACAGGAATTATGCCAATATAATTCACTATTTATTGCTCAGATGGTTCCAAATCGAATATATTGTAGAAGATGCCAATTCTGTCTGGTTCCCAAGCGCCCAGGTAAAAACCACACTGATTGTTGCAAGGCGTGTAGAAAGAAAAGAATCCATTAGTATTTGGAAAAATGAACACTTTATCTATTGTTCCATCTTTTCGACCTCAAAGAACAAAAATAGCCTGATCGGCAAAATATTCCCGGGACAAACTCAACCTGAAAAGCATTTTGTGAAAACAATAAATAATACTAAATATCAAAATGAGCAGTTCGCAACAAACAAAATCAGGCTTGCAGACTTTACCAATGACCTGAAACAAAATATAGCAAATCAAAAATGGTTTAGAATGGTTGAACCGCAACAGGCAGAAATATCTGTCAGATCCAATAGATTAAAAGTGCCCTCAAAACTTAGAGGTTGGTTGGAGAACAGAACCGATAAATTTCAATCGTTAAATGATATTGGTGTAAATATAAGTCAGGGGCTTCGTACAGGAGCCAATTTCTTTTTCTACATGGATATTATCGAGACTGAAAGTGATGGGGTAATTGCGCGGCCCTCTAAACCATTTGAGCCAAGACCAATCCTAATACCATCCGAGTTTTATAGAAAAGTAATTCGGAAACAATCTGAACTGGATGAATCATTTGACACCTCCACCCTTGCACCTCAAGGTATTGTTCTTAGTCTCCAAAATGGTATTTGTCAGGAAGATTTACATGCTTTTAAAAGAGGAAGTGCAGTGGATGAACAATCTTACCATGTGCTCCCTGAAGAGTTGAGTAAACATATTATTAAAGCAACAAATCTTAACATTGGAACGAAAGACAACCCCAAATATATACCTACCCTTTCAGCAGTTGCGCCAAACATAAAAGAATGGAATCCAAACAGACCAAAAGAACTTCCTCGTTATTGGTATATGCTTCCTCCATTCACAAAAAGACATTGTCCTGACCTGTTCATCCCAAGAATAAATGGCCTTCACCCGTTTACAAGACTGAACAACGATAGTAAATATTTGATTGATGCCAATTTCTCTACACTTTGGATTTCAGACGGCTTTCATAGCTACAACGTCTACGGAATACTTGCTCTGTTGAACAGTAGTTGGTGCGTTGTTGCCATGGAGGAATATGGAACAGTAATGGGTGGGGGTGCTTTGAAGTTGGAAGCAACTCAAATAAAAAAGCTGCCAATCCCTGTTTTTTCTTCCGATTCGGTAGAAAAACTATCTGCACTAGGTAAACAATTAGTACATAAACCAACCGACACAATTAAGACTTTAGCGCAAGTTGATAGGTTAGTGATTACTGCATTGGGATTTAAATCTGGAGTAGAAAATAAAATTGGAACACTTATGTCGTTGAAAGACATGCTATTGAATCAAAGAAATAGAAAATGAGTGAGACCAGAATAGATATTGAGGCAGCAAAGCAGGCTTTGCTAGACAGCATCAATTTGATAGCTGATGAGAAGAATGAGCAGGCAATTAGGGACAGTTTCACATCTTATTTAAGGCGAATTTTTCCAGATCACCCTAGCTGGGTAATAAGGCATATTCAAGGAAGTGAATCTGCAGTAAGGATTTCAAAAGCGAACAAAACAAGTACAGGTTTTGTAGATAATCTGGTGGACTTGACTGCCATAGAGTATGAAGGAAATCTTTCAATTCGGGCAAAATATGAGGAAGGATATAATCAGGTTAAAGACTATTGTGCTGGTTTGGTTAACAGTGGACATGACCCTGAGCTGGTAATTGGTATCCTCTCTGATACTGTGAGGTGGTATGCCTATGAAATTGATTTGGAACAGCTACCGGAAGGCCATTTCACAAGGGATAATATTTTTCTGAAAGAGGTAGAATACATTGATTGTTCGATAGTTAGTGAAAAGACGGCCAAAGATCTCGTAAGATTTCTATGCACCTTTCTTGGAAGAATTGGCGCGCGTCCCGTCACAGCATATTCGATAGCCAAAGATTTGGGGTTTGGAAGCCCATTTTGTCAAGGTCATATTAACTCGCTGAAAGCAAGCGTTGCAGAAGCCTTTGAGGATAATCCCAAATATGCTGACTTGATCACTCAACTATGGTGTAGTTTTGTCAGCTATTTACGGGAAGAGGGCGTTTCAAATCAATTTGATTTTGTAACCTATGTAGATGAGTTTTACATCCAAACCCTAGGTAAGTTAATCTGTGCCAACTACATTGAGAACAAGGCGCTGAGTTCTGATGAGAAAGAACTAAAGTCAATCCTGTGCGGAGCCTTTTTTGAGAACAGAGGTCTGATCAACTTTGTTGAATATGACTATTTCGGTTGGTTAATTTCAGAACCGTATCTCACCGATCTTTTACCCGTTGCTACAGCTATTCAGCAAGACTTATTAGCATACAACTTTAAGGCTAAACCGGAAGAAGACCTCTTTGGACGGTTAATGGCACAGTTAGCACATCGTTCACAGCGCTTGTTACTCGGACAGGAATGGACGCCAAACTGGTTATCACATCAATTAGTATTTCAAGTGTCCGGGAATATACCTGACACTGAACATCTACGGTTGATTGATATGTGTTGTGGATCAGGTTCCATGATAGTTGAAACTGTAAAGGTTGCTAAAAGCAGAATTGAAAGCCTGGAACCACAAGCGTCGAGTGAAAGGAAACTACAACTCTTGATTTTGTCAATAACTGGTTTCGACATAGACCCACTGGCAGTCATACTTTCCAAAATAAACTGGGTATTATCTGCAATGGATTGGCTGCAACCACTGGGTGCTCATTCTGTATCTATACCCGTTTATCATGCAGATTCATTATTCGCCATAACTCCCGTATCCAACAACTTTGACGATCAGGATGAGCCGGTATATTCTCTTAAAATTGCTGAAAATTCTATCG
This sequence comes from uncultured Rikenella sp., assembly GCA_964627825.1. Lineage (GTDB taxonomy): Bacteria > Bacteroidota > Bacteroidia > Bacteroidales > VadinHA17 > SR-FBR-E99. Next base: position 26,867 of record CAZVLJ010000015.1, read on the forward strand.
ACTTACCAGAATACCTCATCTCACCTACGTACAGCAGCCTATTTGATGCATTAGTCAACACAAACTATCGGGTTTTCACAGATAATTCAGAAAAATCTGAAGCTGAATTAAGCGATGGCTTGGTTGAATTTTATTACGATTCCATAGTAACCAATCTTGGTCTTGAAATCCCTGAAGATAAGAAACTACAAATTATAACCTTCCTAAAAGAGCTAATTATTATAATTGACAAACTGAATAGAGACGGCAGGAACGGAATTTGGTCTTACATCTTACGCAATAGCTTTAGACCCGGATTGGTTGCAGGTCAGTTCAATGGGTTAGTTTCAAATCCACCCTGGCTTGCTCTTAGTAAAATAGCAGACAATCCATATCAGGTAATATTAAAACATAAGGCAGAAGCTTTTGGTATTAAACCTCATGGTTCTTCTCATTTACACATTGAATTAGCGACTATTTTTTTGCTTAATGCAATACAGAAATACCTAATTGAAGGTGCACAAATAGGGTGTATTGTACCAGATACAATCCTCAATGGTCATCATCACAACCCATTCAGGAAGTTCCAATTCTTTACTGGCCCAGGATCTATTGCATTTGATATTTTAGAGATCTGGAAAGTACAAGAACACGTATTCAAAAACAACGCTGTAATTCTGTTTGGAACAAAAAGCAATCCCGATGTTAGCTCCGAACAATCCATTATAGGAAAGTTGGTCCTTGAAGGTGGAACATTAATTCCAACAACTTTTTATAGAAATAAGCAAGGTGAAAGAACCGCATGGAGCGAGCAACAGTTGTCCGGTGATGCGTCCGGTTTCTACGTACCGGCAAATTTCAGGCAAGGAGCAGATATAATGCCTCGAAATCTCCTGTTTTATGAGATTTCCCCTTCATCTGATAGCAGATTTCAAAATGTAAAATCAATTAATCCCACAACCAGCTATCTTGCTTATACGGTAAAAGATGCAAAAAGGCATCAATCGTTCTCAATAGGCTCAAGACTACTTCCTGAAGAATTATTCTTTGATGTTATTACATCTAACTTGCTTACTCCATTTGACCTAGCTCCAGTTCAAAAAGCCCTGCTTCCGATACGAAAGAGTGACACCGGAACTTGGGAAATGATCCCAGAGGCGGAAATCTATGCAAAAGGTGCTTCGACACGCAACACATTTCAGGAAATATGTCGGGAAATTGATTCTGGTAATGGTAAGAAGGACATATCAACCTTGTTCGGGTTGATTGATGTAAGAGGAAAACTTACGCAACAAGTAATATCTAATAAAGGATTCCTAGTAATGACTGGTGCAGGGGGTGGAAAGGTCTGCTCTGCATTTATTGCGCTTGACAATTATCGCTCAGACAGGTTAATTATAGATCAAACTGTTTACTGGGCCCAAGTTGCAACTGAGGCTGAGGCCATTTATTTAAGTGGCTTGCTAAATAGCACTGCTATAAATCTTATAATTGAGGATTTTCAGCCAAGAGGGGCATTTGGGAAAAGACACGTACATAAATTGCCATTTGGAGTAACACCTCCATTTGACCCACAGCAAGCAGCCCATCAGGATGTAGTTGAAAAAACTAGGGTATTGATTCAGGAATATGAATCTTTGAAAACCACTAATGAAGATGTGGCAACATTATTAAACCCAAATACTGGTGCTTTAAGCAGTAGAAGGCGCAGACTATTTCAATTCTTGCAGGAACTCTCAGCTTATGCTGATTTTGAGGCTGCTTGCCGTGACTTATATAGTGTCTAAATGTTTCTTTTAAAATTTAATAGCTATAAGGGTTTTCCGAAGATGGTAATAGATAGTGTTTCAAAAAGTGTGCCTGGCGCAGCCATAAGAAAAGGTCTTCAAATTTAGTTTTGCATTACAAGCAAATAATGTTAAACCAAAAAAGAAGACCCAATGGATTTTACAAAGGAACAGCTTTCTGAAGCATTTGTCAAGCATTTGGACCGTGAAAAAGGCTTGCAGGATTTGATGGAACTGATGATCGAGAGTATGATGATGGCCGAGCGCCGTGAGTTTCTGAGCGAAAGTGAAGGGAACAAGGGTAACGGTTTTCGCCGTGGCCGCAGTTACGGCCAGGGTAGAGTACTCGAGTTCAGGGTACCTCGCGACCGGTACGGCAACTTTCATCCCACCATCCTGGCTCTTCTGCGTGATCAGGAAGAAGAGTGTGAGCTGCTGGCAAGCAGCCTGTATTGCAAGGGACTTACGCAGTCTCAGGTAGGAGAAGTATTTGGAGAAGTATACGGCAAGCAGTACAGCAAGGCGAGCATCAGTCGTATGATTGAGTATCTGAGAGGAGATGTTCAGCAATGGCTCTCGCGGAGCCTGGAGACCTATTATCCGATTGTTTTTGTTGATGCCATTCATGTTAAGGTACACCGCAAGCGTAGTGTTGAGAGTGAGGCTTTCTACGTTGTCATGGGCGTAAAGGAAGACAAGAGCAGAGAGGTTCTTGGCATATTCAACCGTCCCAGTGAGAGCGCAACCGGCTGGAGAGAGATGTTTACGGCATTAGAGCATAGAGGTGTCAAGGGTATTGGTCTGTTGGTTGCCGATGGTATAAGGTATCTTGAAGATTCTTTGACCGAAGTCTTCCCCGGAACCCCTCTCCAGAAGTGCGTGACACACCTTAAGCGTAATATGCTCGCCAGGGTTCGTCATGGGGATAAAGGAGCGATGGCAGAAGACCTCAGGGATGTCTTCCGCACGGGAGATCCTCACTACACCCCCGAGCAGGGATGGGACGCTTGGCAGGCGTTCTGCAGCAAATGGGGAGAAGATTATCGAGTCATCAAGAGACTGGGTAATGATCCCTTTTACAGGTATTACTTCACGTATTTGAACTATCATCCGAGGGTTCAGAGTATGATCTATACGACTAACTGGATCGAGCGGCTTCAGAGAGACTTCAGAAGGGTTTTGCGTATGCGTGGAGCTATGCCTACAGAGGAGTCTGTAATCGTTCTCATGGCAAAAACAGCTATGGATAAAAAGGCCTATTTCAGAGCATTACCCGGGATTGAAAGGGACAGAGTTTTATTCCCTGATGACTCAGGCAATTTTCTGGATTTACTCAACAATTAGTTGGATTGTTTTCGTAATCCAGAAAATTGAGTTGAAAAGTGTAATTTTAAGATGTGAAACTTCGATGAAGACCTGCTACCCCGGACACACTGATTGGAACACTACCGTGAAATAATTGACAAGGTCTGTCCTGATTATATTAAAGTCGTCTGGCTTATTCCCTGTATTCTAATTGACTTTCAAGTGTCAAATTCCGAAATTTGTGAATTAAACTGGCTTGATTCTTGTTGTTAATGATTTAACTCTAAAACTATTACCAATGACGCTTATCAACCGCTTAAGTCTTGCAATAGTTTTAATCATTCTCTTTTTACTTACAGGTTGCGAGAAGAAGGGCGAAATGATTAACAAAACCACAGATGCCCATGTCATCGACTTTGTTACAGAAAAATGTTTTTGTTGCTGGGGCTGGGTCATAAAAGTTGATACAGATATCATTAAAACCGAACAGATGCCAACATTGACCCCAACTGAGAACATTGTATTTCCTATTAATGCACGAATAACAATCGGCGAAAGAACAATTGATTGTTCGGGAAGAATGGCTGATTATTACGAAATCAAAGAGTTCACCGAGATTGAATTATTAACACATTAGGTTATGAATAAATTAGCCCTGACAGCTTTAGTGACCACATTTCTGGTTTGCGCCTGCAAGGAAGTGCCAGATAGTCCTGAAGATAAGCTGACAATTGACCTGCAGGGATGGGAAATTTCAAAATCAACCTATGATTTTGACATCAATTCCAAAGATATGTTTTTCGTTAATGAGAACATTGGCTTCGTTGTCGGATACAACGGCGATATTTATAAAACAACCGATTCGGGCACTACATGGCGAAAACAGAACTCGGGCACAATATTACATCTGCATTCGGTATACTTTATTGATGAAAATGTGGGCTTTGTATCAAGTCATGCAATGAGTGGATGCCTGGATGAAGATTGCGGCAAAGGAAGTGTGTTGTTAAAAACCACAAATGGCGGAGACACATGGACGAAGACATTCTTTCCCGAATATATCCGAATTCTGTCATTGAAGTTTTTCGATCCCCTGAATGGAATTGCAATAATTCATAAACCTGACATTCCAAATTCAAGGGATGAATATGTGGCCATAACTTCTGACGGAGGCTCTAATTGGAATCTCCTTGACCTGGAAATAAAGCGTTACAGTAGTAGCCTTTATTTTGTTGATAATATTGCTTTTGTGGCAGGTGAAAATAATCAGATCTTTAAAAGCAAGGATTATGGTCGGACCTGGCAAATTATCTCAACACCCATCGAATCATTTAATGATGTCAGAAACATCTACTTCTACAATGAGAATATCGGTTATATTGATGGCATCTCTCACATTTATAAAACCATTGATGGCGGTTTAAACTGGGAGAAAACCAGTTTCCCGTTTACCTACTTTGGTACATTTCATTTTTCATCTGAAAATGAGGGTTTTAATATTCAACCCATTGCTGTATATGAGGGTCTCGATTTCCCTACCTTTAAAGGGAGCATTTCATATGAAACCCTGGATGGTGGTATTACCTGGACTAAATCTGAATTAATGAAATCCCTGTACCTTGGGATGACATTCTTCCCACGAAAAGATTTGGGATATGGTTTCAATTTTTCAGAGTTCAGTATTATTAAAAAGAAAGAATAACCGCAACTCTTGCATGAAGAAACAAACACTGGTAACATGAAAATCGTAAAAGTACTTTTTGCTCTGGCTATCCTCTTTCAGTTCTCATGTCAGAAAGATGATGTACTTCCGCTAATAGGTTATGAGGAGGTAACACTAAAAAATCTTACAGGATTTGACGGTTGTGGGTTCGTTTTTCAGAAAACTGACGATAAATATCTTGAACCAAACAACATTAATGATTTCCTGCAAAACTATTCTGACGGAAAAAAGTACTGGATAAAATATAAAATTGATAATGTCAATTCAGCCAGTATATGTCAGGTTGGTGATGTGATTAAAATTGTTGAGATCAAGGATCAGGTGAAATAATAACAACACTGGTTATAAAAGCTCGGTAATTGAAACGGCTAACAGATCATCTGCAATGACACCATTTGCTCATTTTACTAAGACAGACTGATCCAATAAAATAATTATCCAAATGTTATGAAAAACATCCTCGGTAAATCTCTGATAGTTACAATTTTTGTAGCTCTTCTGTCCGCCTGTGAGAAACCAAGTGTTATTGAGGATGCCGAGTTACTTAATCGTCTTATGGCAAATTCGGTTGATACTCTCGTTTACAATTCCAGTAAGCATGTGATTGAGGCAGAAGCTTACCGTAACTTTTTCCCTGGCAGTTCAATACCCACAAAAAGACCTCTAATTGCTTCTGTGAGTTTTGTTAATCTGGATAGCGTACGAATTTCAACAGATCTTGATATTACCAAACTGTACATAATAAAAGATCCAATAATCTGGGTTTCATCACCTACCTCCACAAACAGTCAAAGCATCCCAGAATATAAGCTCAGCAAGTTTAGCAATGATGGTCCCGAATGGGATACTAATATACTTGTCGATGTCGTTTTGGAGATATGGAATTCGGTCAACAGAGAAAGCTACCTAATGATAGTCAGAGATATTACAATTGAAAGAATAGAGTAATAACATGACGCGCATTTACAACCAAATTTCTGAGTTTAATCTGGAAAATTTGAAGTATATATATATCATATTTATAACGGTTTTATTTGCGGTGTCAGGCTGCGAAAGAGAAAAGATCGACCCCTTTGACTCAGCGAAAAAAGCCATTCTTGGAAAATGGGAAATAATTGAGTTGGGTAACTGGCCTGTTATGAATACCTATCCAGCAAATGGTTATGATGAGTACTTGCCTGACAATACTGTTCGTTTTTTTGACTATGAATCGCAACAAGTCACCTCTCAAAGGAAGTACTGGATTGATTCCTTATTACATGAAAGTATTACGAGAGAAGACGGATTTGAGCTGGTATTTGATTACGACTATGAGTTTTATGAAAACAAATTGCAGATAGATTCAAGAGCTTTTTTGACTTATAGTACTTCCATTTATCGACGAATAAACTAGGTATTCATGAGAAAAAGAAAATTGCCACTAATCTTATGTTTTCTAATTGTTATTATGATGCCAAATTGTAATAGTGACAAAACACCATGTGCCTGTGGTATCGAAAATCCTCAAGAAAACATTGAATGGTTAAAGTATCTCTTAAGCCGTACTTTTTGCATAGAAGTATACACAGTAAGTTATAACAATGAAGAGTACATTGGTATTCGTGATTGCCCCAGAATTGTTGATGGGATGACGGTTATTTACGATTGTTCAGGGAATAAAGTATGCGAATTCGGCGGACTTTTTTTAGGATCGGGATGCACCCTTCCTGATTTTTGGAATTATTTTGAAATAAACAAGAGACTTATTTATGTCCAAGATATTCAACCTTAATATCAAAGAGTTATGAAATTTCTTATTACTATATTGTTCTTTTGTCCCAGCCGCCAAAATAGCCATACATAATTGAACTTTTCTTAATGCTCCATCACCGTCGCCCCTCGATTGAGCCAAATCCTGTCAAATCTGACGCCACAGACATCAAGCCCTCACAAGCTAGGTCTACGCCTATCCAGAAATTATCTTCGTTCTGGGCAAACCTGGGGATGATCTATTGAACAAAGGTTTTAATTCGTTTAAAAATCCATAGTGTCTGTCAAAACCAAAACGAATCATTTAAGGAGGATGGACATGAATGGCTGGAATTTTTCCAGCTATTTTCATTTCGGTCCGTCATCAAATTATGACCCAAAAACGGTGATTTTCGTCCATAAGCTGGCCCAAAACTGGCCCATTAAAAAAAAAGACACCTACATTTTGAATGTAAGTGTCTGACTTGCTTCGCTCCCCAGCTAGGACTTGAACCTAGGACCCCCTGATTAACAGTCAGGTGCTCTAACCAACTGAGCTACTGAGGAAGATTCTATAGCTCCGAAAAGCGTGGCAAAATTAACCGCTTTAAACGAATTAAGCAATATCTTTGGCAAAAATTTCCTGATGAAGAAAATATTGGGCATCGGCAACGCTCTTGTCGATGTAATGACTATAATTCCGGACGAAACCTGCCTCACCCGATTCAGCCTCCCCAAAGGAAGCATGACAATGGTTGACGCCTCCCGCTCGGGCGAGATCAAACAGGCTATCAACGGCCTCAAAAGAACTCTCGCCTCCGGCGGCTCGGCAGGAAATACAATCTACGGCCTCGGAGTCATGGGAGTACACTCATCATTCATCGGGAAAGTGGGCCGGGATGAGTTCGGGAACTTCTACGAAAAGGATATGGTTGACGCCGGCCTGACTCCCGTGCTTATACGGTCACGGCAGTCACCTACCGGAACAGCCGTGGCACTGGTAACTCCTGACTCCGAACGGACATTCGCAACACACCTCGGCGCCGCCACGGAACTTTCGGCTGACGAGCTGAATATGAGCTATTTCAAGGGATACAACATACTCTACGCCGAAGGATACCTCATCTATAACCTCCCATTGGTGGAAAGAGCCTTTCAGATAGCAAAGGAGAACCGTATGTGCATCGCCCTCGACCTCGCCAGCTTTAACGTGGTGAACGAGATGCACCCCGAATTCGACCGGCTGGTCAGTGAATACGTTGACATCGTCTTCGCCAACGAGGAGGAAGCCAGAGCCTTCACCGGCCTCGGCCCCGTGGATGCACTCAATGAAATTTCAAGAAAATGCCATATAGCTGTTGTCAAGACTGGTCCTGACGGATCATGGATAAAGCGCGGCGACGAGGTGATCAAAGTAGATGCCCTCAAGGTTAAAGCAATTGACACAACCGGCGCGGGCGACCTCTACGCGGCAGGATTTCTCTACGGCTTCTCAAACGGATTCAGCCTCGACAAATGCGGACTATTCGGTTCCATCCTGGCCGGAAAGGTCATAGAGGTGATCGGGGCACGCATGCCCGATGAGAAATGGGCTGAAGCAAAAAAACTTATCCGGGAAGTTGCATCGGAACAATAGCCACTCAGACCTTTATTAACCGGCGCCAAATACAGGTCATTGATTACCTTCTGCGCGGGCTGTTGTCATCCGGACAGTTGCATCTGCCCAGCCGGATAAACCTGTACCCCACACCTATTGTAATGCCGGCATTGGTCAATGTCCGGGGATGGCTCTCCGGAGTGAAATGCAGCAATGCATACTGGGCTGCATAAGCCCTGATCCTGAAAAAAACGTCAGATTTGAACCGATACTGATATCCGGCTCCCACCGTAGCCCCCAATCCGGTCATGTTATCAATGTCAGACAGGCCTGCCGGGAACGAGAAGACCGCTCCCGCATCGGCAAAAAATCCTTTCAGAAAATCAATTCTGGCAGTCACCGGCAGTGTTATCAGCCCGAAACTCCCCGGTCGGTCTTCCCCGTCTATCCCCGGCGCCGGAGAGGTAAAATAATACTGATGTGAATAAGATAATCCCGTTCCAATGCTGAAATGATCACCAACCAGCCTCCGCAGGTCCACACCGGCAGTCCAGTAGCCCTGACCGGTCACCGAACCGGAGCCGTCAAGCTCCTGAAACCTGAATATTTCATTGTCGCCCCCGCCTGCAAAAGCTGAATATTCCCCCCACCAGGTTTTCTGTCCGCTGCAGGTTACTGAAGCTAAAAGCAACGTAAAAAGGACCAAAAATGTTTCATTTCTAAACATGCGAATGATGTTATTTGTTTAAAATATTGATACTCTTCGCTCCGTTAAACGCATACCATACTATAAAAGCGAAGCATACAAGCGGCACCACGAATCCGACAGCCATGCCCGAAACATCGGCTATTCGTCCCATTATCACAGGGCAGATTGCCCCGCCGACAATCGTCATCACCAGAACCGAAGAGCCCTTTTTTGTCATTCCTCCAAGATCTTTTAATCCTAACGCAAAAATTGTCGGAAACATTATAGACATACAGAAGTAATTAAGATAAAGGGCTATAAGAGAGGGCCAGCCGAGGCCCAGTATCACCAGGGTCATGGCAGCAGTGTTGACCAGGGCATAAATCCCCAGCATAACGCGCGGGCTGAACCAGCTCATAAAGAGTGAGCCGATAAAGCGTCCTGACATGAAGAAGACAAATCCCAGCGAGAGCAGGTATGCTGCCTTCTCCGGCGAGTAACCCGGCATGGTCTCCACCACGTAGTTGATGAAGAAGCTGTTTATGCCTGTCTGGGCTGCCACGTAAAGAAACTGGGCAATAACGGCATACCTGAAGTGCCTTACGCGGAGTAATCCCCTGTACGTGCCCCTGTCTCCATGGCTGTCATGCTCTCCCTCGTGGATGTCAGGCATCCGGGTGATCATGAACATAATAGCCACAGCCAGCACCACACCTCCCACAATCATATATGGCAGTGTCATGGAAGAGAATTTGTTTGCTTCTGTGGCTCCGTCACCACCCAGTATCAGCATGCCTCCCAGCGCCGGACCGATAATCCAGCCCAGGCCGTTGAACGACTGTGAGAGGGTGAGTCTCTGCTCGGAAGTATCCCTGGGGTCCAGTACACTGGAATAGGGATTGGCTGCTGTCTCAAGGAAGGTCAGTCCGCATGCAATGACAAACAGCGAGAAAAGTGTAAACTCAAAAGTCTGGATAAAAGTGGCGGGCAGGAACAGGAATGCCCCTGTGGCATAGACCAGCAGCCCGGTGATAATGCCTTTACGGTATCCCATCCTGTTCATGAAGAGCCCTGCGGGGATGGCCATGATGAAATAACCGCCGTAAAGCGCCGCCTGAACCAGTCCTGATCTGGCCCTCGTGATCCCGAGAATATCCTGGAAATGCTTGTTAAGCACATCCAGCAGGCTATGGGCAACACCCCACAGGAAAAAGAGGCTTGTTACAAGGATAAATGGTAAGATGAACTCGCGCGTTACCAGTCGCCTGTTCGTTTTGGTATTTGTCTCGCCTCTCATATGCGGGGATATTTATATGCAATATTTATCATTATACCCGAATTATACAACCAGAAACATCATGCAAATAATAGCACGGGCATCATTTTGCCCTGTCAGTGATCCTTAATCTGAACCGTTAAAACCATATATTTGCAATAGTTAACAGCGGAATAATCTTAAAAATACTTCCTGACATGCGCACTTTCTTTATTGCAATTGCCCTCTTTCTCCTTACTGCCTTTGCCAGCCAGGCTCCGGCAAAGCAGACGGATGAGCAACTGATACTTAAATACTTTCATTCAATAAGCAGTGGAGAGATAGCTGAGTGGATGGCCGAGGTCTGCTCCCCGAAATACAACGGCAGGCTTGCCGGCACGCCCGGGTATCTTGCTGCTGCGGAATGGGCGGCAGCTAAAATGAACGAATGGGGCATCAGGCCGGCCGGCGACAATGGTTCATATTTCCAGTGGTTTGATCATCCATACACGGTGGTCAATGAGGTCGGCGGGCTATGGCTTCACCTACCGCAAAAGGATGGTGCAACAATCAAAAAGAGTTACTCGGCCCCTAAAGATTTTTACCCCGGAATGAATTCAGGCAGCGGCGAGGTGACCGCTGAAGTTGTCTGGGCAGGATATGGCACCACTGCGCCTGAACTGGATTATGACGACTATAAAAACGTTGACGTCAAGGGAAAGATAGTTTTAATTAACCGAGATGTGCCCTATAAGGATGCCCGCAACCCGGAGTATTCCAAATGGGTAAAATACTGTTACCACCACTACAAGGCTGAGAACGCAGCCCGTCACGGCGCCGTGGGGATGCTTTACATAGACGGCAACAGCGCCAATCCGAACATTTCATACCATGAAAACCTGATTGTGACCGGTATTGGCCCGGAACCGCTGGCAGACCTCTTCGCCGGCCTGGGGAAGGACAACAAGACCCTGCTGACCCAGATTGACAAGTCGTTCAAGCCTGCCTCCTTCGCCACCGGCAGGGTGATGACGATGAAAGCGAACACAACCCGCCATCCCGAAGGAAGTACGTGTAACATAGCAGGAATGATTGAAGGCACTGACCCTGTCCTTAAAGATGAAGTGATAATCATCGGTGGTCATTTCGATGCTGTAGGCAATGCAGGCGGCCTCCTTGTTGCCGGAGGCCTTGACAACGCCAGTGGCGTAATAGACATAATGGCTGCAGCCAGGGCGCTGGCCACATCAGGCATTGAGCTTAAGCGGACAGTGCTTTTCCTGCTTATAGGAGGCGAGGAGGTGGGGTTGCTGGGAAGCAGGTACTACACAGAGAACCCGCTATTCCCGAAAGAAAAAACCGTGACCTATATCAATCTTGACATGGTGGGTAACGGCACCGGACTGGCCGTCAGTGCCTCGGAATCGTGCGCTGGCTTAAGGGAGTATTTCACACGCGCCAACGATAAATATATCCACAGGACCATGAGATCCTCCGTCTCAAAGGGAGCCTACTACGGCAGGCCCAGAAGCGACGGTCTGGTCTTCCATGCTGAAGGATTCAGGACCATGAGCCTCTCAACCACCGACGGTGTAAAACCGGTCCTTTATCACCTCCCGGGTGATGATGAGACAGCGGTCACTCCGGAGATAATGGAGGATGTGGCAAAAATGATATACCTTGCATTCATTGAGATGGCCAATGCCGATCCACTGAATTACTGACAAACCGGGCCACACGAATGGCACACAGGGTACTATTTATAAGCGACATATCACTCTCGCCCTTCACTACCATTGCTGACCGGATGCTTATCCGGGGACTGCATGCCCGGGGTATTGGCATGACTGTGGTTACCCGGCGGCCCACGGAGGAGACCCGGGAGCTGGAAAAAGAAGGAATAAAGGTTGAATACATCAACTTCAGCAAAAAGATCAGCAGGAATGTCATTGGCAGGCTGCGGGCGATAATTGATGCCGGGCAGATTGAACTGATACATGTCACCTTCGGCAAGGCCATGACCAACGCCCTGATGGCTGCCCGCGGAAGGAAGGTAAAGATAATCGGTTACTACGGCTCGCTCAGCCTGCACTGGCATGACCCTTCCGCATGGCTTGCATTTCTTAATCAGCGCATTGACAGGCTCATCTGCGCCAGCGATGCCGTTGAGGCCCATGTTAAAAAGCAGCTTCCCCCATGGCGCAGGAACAGGGCCATGCGCATCTATCGCGGATATAATCCCGAATGGTTCAATGATCTCGTACCGGCTAACCGCACAGATGCCGGGGCCGGCGAAGAAGATTTTCTCATCTGCACCGTAGGCATACTGCGCAAGGTCAAGGGCATCAGGTACCTGACAGAGGCAGCCGGTATGCTCCCGAAAGAGATGCCATTCAAAATTATCCTGATAGGAGATGGGACAGATTCGCCTGACACACTGGAACTTGCAAGGGCGAGTGGGGTGCCGGAGCGGTTTATTCACAAGGGTCATATCAAAAACCCACCCGCATGGATGGCAGCATGTGATCTTTATGTACAGCCCTCACTCAGCGAGGGACTGGGAAGAGCCATAACAGAGGCCATGTGCCTGGCTAAACCAGTGATAGTGACAGACGGCGGCGGAGCTAAAGAGCTGTTTGCCAAAGGCGATAATGGCTTCGTTATTCCCAGGGGCTCAGCTGCCGAACTGGCAAAAGCCATAATCCATTGCTGGGAAAACAGGGATTCCCTTGCCGCTATCGGGATGGCGGCAAGGAATACCATCAGGAATGAGTTCCACCACGACGAAACCGTGAAAAGAACCTTTGAACTGTACCGCCAACTTCTGGGGTGAAGCTTACCTGATCCACCGGTGAACTATACCGCGAACCTCCCGGCTGAGGACTACCTGACCACCAGCTTCACATTGAGCAGTATCTCATCTCTGATAGCATTGTCGCCCAGGTTGGAGAAGAACTTGCCTGACCCGAACCTCACATCGTAGAGTGAACGGTCAAAAGTGATTGCTGCCGTGTAGGTTCGTGCCGGGCCGGTTATGGATTCAACGGCAACGAACTCCAGCGGATGGGTAGCTTCCTTGATTGTAAGGTTGCCCCTGAAAACCAGCTTCCCGTCAGCGTTCCTGCTGCTGCCTGTAATGACAAGCTTTGAGAGCGGATATTTCTCCACCCCGAAGAAATCATCTGACCTGAGATGGCCTTCAAGCCTTGCACGCATTTTTTCATCCTTTATATCAAGGTCGTTAATGCTGTTCATGTCAACTATGAACTCACCTCCGGTGACAGCGTCTCCATCAAACGAGAGCCACCCGCTTTTGAGATCTATGGTTCCTGTATGCTCACTGCCTACAATCTTGTTTCCTTTCCATTCAATCAGGGTAGCCGCTGTGTCCGCATCAAGCTTTTCCTGTGCCGGGAGCAGGGTAACCGTAACTATTGATGCCAGTATTATCAGATATGTCTTTTTCATTTTATTCATTATTTGTTCAGATGAACAACCGCCAGGCCGCATGTTTTGTTCAACAATAGTTGCTCAAACGTGCACAATACTTTAATAAAGAAGATGTTAGGGTGCGGTTTTTTTAGATGCTGCGGATATTCATTCCGCCACTGACCTCGAAAATGGTACCTGAGGAGAACGACCAGTCGCCCCGTGCCAGTGAAGCCACTGCCTTTGCTACATCCTCCGGGGTGCCCCACCGTTTCTGTGGAACAAGTCCCTCGGTAATGAGCCGGTCAAATTTATATTTGCTCCTCGTTGCCATCTCGGTCTTGATAAGTCCGGGTCTGATTTCATACACATTGATGCCCTCTTCGGAAAGCCTGTCGGCAAAAACAAGTGCTGCCATGCTCAGCCCGGCTTTTGAGACACACACATCAAGGCCATGTGTGAATGAGGTATATGCAAGGAATGATGTAACGAACATTATTGCGGGCCTGTAGCCGGGGACTTTTTCATTCAGCCAGATCATCTCTTTTGCCACCCGTCTTGCGAGGAATACCGGGCCGCGAAGGTTTACGCCCATTACGCGGTCAAAGGATTCTTCATCCATGTCAAGCAGGTCACGCCGTTCAATGGGAGCTATTCCGGCATTGTTTACCAGCAGGTCTATTCTCCCGTATCGCTCAAGGATATTTGAGATGGCCTCATCATGAAGGTCAGTGTGCGCCACATCAAGACCGACGGGAAAGAACTGGGCCCCCCGTTCCTCTGTCTCATGTTGCAGCGAAAGGATACAATCGCTGTCAGGGGTTCGGGAGATGGCTGCTATGTCAAATCCCTCCGAGGCCAGTGACAGAGAGACGGCCCTGCCTATCCCCCTGCTGGCTCCCGTGATTATGGCTACCGGTCTTGTGTTCATATTAATACCCTGGTTATGGGATTAAGGCTTTTTCCTGAGGGTCAGGAGTATTTCACACTCACCCTTAACATCCGCATCGGCAATCAGGTAATTACTCTGGTTGATAGACGCCATGATATATTTCTTCTTCTTTCCGTTGAACAGCAGTTCACCAGGCACATAATTACCCGGAACGGGCAGTGAAAGCTGAATATACTCGTAGCTGCCTTCGAGGCTTATGCTCACCTGGTCTCCCTTATTGTTGTAGGTATATCTTACAAATGCGCCTGAGCTTTTATAATCTGTCATTACTTCGGCCCTTTCTATTCCGGCGCTTATCCATCTGGGGCAGAGCCGAAGTCTTCTGAAGAGCTTGTCCCTGTCCTGTATGCCGGCAAGTCCCTCAACGAAGGCATAGAGCATTGCCGATGAGCCCCAGCCGTCAGTGGGTTTTGCTTCGGGAGAAGTGCTTGTCTCAACTGATGAGGGTCTTCCGTCAGGGAAGTACCAGAGGTAGGTCTCACCGTTACGCGAGATCAGGTCATAGTAACGCATCAGGATATCAATGCCATACTGTTCAAATCCGTATTCGAGGGCTGCGCGAGCCAGCTCGCCGCCGGTAAGTGGCATTATTCCGCCGTTGCAATAGGCGCCGCGCGCCAGCTTGTAGTCGCCGAATATGCCGGCGGGGAAAGGCGGGTCAATGGAGAACCATTCAGCGAAGGCAGTGGTTGTCTCACGCCTCCGGATATATTCATTTATTATTGCCGTGGCTATGCGGGGTGAGGCAGCACCCCTGTTTATTGCGGCAGGATTGCTCAGGCTGAGCTGGCCGGCTTCGTCAACACCATCAATGGTGACCGGGATCTGCTTGACGAAGTGGGTGTAGAATGATCCGTTGAAGCAGACGGTGTTCAGGCTCTTGCGAAGCCTCAGTGCACGGTCACGCCATAATGCTGACCTCACCTTGTCACCAAACATGTTGTACCAGTGTGACATGAAATGGAAAGCCTCGTAATAGCCGCTGTTGTCACCGTGAAAATAACCCCAGTACGTATTATCATCTATCTGGAACTGCAGCCAGTCATGCTGCCCCGCAGTATAAGCAAAATCCCACGTGTCAATTGTATAGGGCCTGCGGAAGAGATACTTCTCCCTGTCGAAGTACCGGCCGTCCATAACGTAAGAGAGGGCTCTCTCAAAGGAGGGCATTAGGTTGCGGATGAAGCCATCGTCGCCGGTGGCCTGCCAGGCCAGCCAGGCAGCCTTTATGAACCTGAACTCGGTGTCGGCTTCCACCGGTGTCCTTACATACTTTGTCCAGTTCTCCCTCTCACAGGGAAGTTTTTCGGGAAAAGTGGTAAAATAATCAAAGATGCGGCCGTTGCGTGCCTGGTTGTCGGCAAAGTGCCTGACCACCGAAAGGAGGTCCTCTTCGGTATAACGCAATGCCCTCATCATGTCTGAATAGTTCCTTATCCATACTGAACGGGCATCGGGCGATCTGTACCCTCTGATCCTTTCACCATCAATAGTAAGTTCAAGGAGGTCCTGTTCAAGGAAGCGGCTTATTCGCGGGATAAGCTCATCAAATGCCGGAGTTCCAGTTCTGACGTACATTACCGGTCTTTTGGAGTTAGGTTAAGTGGCGATAAAATTAGCAATTAATTTACTTCATCAGCCGGTTCAGCCTCATTTTCTTCATCATCGGACTCATCTTCCTCTTCCCTTTCATAAAAGGGAACGGGTCTCTGCGGCCCTTCAGCCCGGTACCATACTGCCATGATTACCCCTGCTGCCGCTCCAAGCATATGTGACTCCCATGATATTTCAAGCCTGAATCCCGGGAAGATTCCCCATACCATCTCACCGTAGACAAAAGCCACCAGCAGTGAGAGAGCCATCAGAGGTATGTGGCGCCTGATGATGCCGCTCACAAAGAGGAAGGAGGCCAGGCCGTAGACAATACCGCTGGCGCCGATATGCCATGCAGGCCTGCCGGTAATCCATACCGCCAGCCCGGTAAGCAGAGTGACCCAGAGAAGCACCCTGAATGAGACCTCAGAATAAAAGTAGAAAAGGGCAGTCCCCAGGATGAACAAGGGAATGGTATTGTTGAAAAGATGCCTTAACCCGGAATGGATGAAGGGCGAAGTAATAATTCCGGAAAGTGCGGTGAGCCTGCCAGGGAAGATGCCCAGAAAGTGGAAATTGGAATCAAACAATAATTCTGCTCCCTTAACAAGCCACATAAAGGCCACCACAAGAAAGGGGATGAGCATGCTGAGCAGCAGCCTTTTCTTTTCAGCCTCTGAGGAACTATCAGTCATGACCCTTCAGCAGATGAATCACTTACCGGTCGCGCCCCGGGTATCTTATGCCCGCCTTGCGCCGAACCTCATCGAGGATGCGGGCCAGCGTCAGGCTGAAGGAGAGTGGGACAACAGGGCTCTCGGTCAGGCCCCTGTCAAGGCAGCTCATCACCTCGGCAGCCTCATACTGGTATCCCTGCGCGGGTGGCGTGAAGATCCGGTTGTCAGTATCACCCGGCAGTTCAATTATGAGATGCTGGTTCCTGTCGCGGCCACGGGTGAGTATCAGGTTACCATTCTCACAGTTGAACTCCGTGGAGATGCCGCCCATATTTGCAAATGAGCTGTACGCTTCGGCCATGCGGCCGTCGCTGAACCTGAAGATCATGGCAGTGCTCTCATCAGCGCCCGTGGGTGCAAAGAGCGAGACGGCACTGACTGACTCGGGCTCACCCATGTACCTGAGTATGTCCATTACGGGGTAAATGCCTATATCCAGCAATGATCCCCCTCCCAGGGCCAGGTTGTAGGTGCGCAGCTCCGGATCATATGGTGATACAAATGCGAACTTGCCACGCATGTGAAGCAGTTTACCCAGTTTGCCGCTGTTCAGTATCTCCGCAGCCTTCAGATAGGATGGCTGAAAGGGAGGCCAGAGAGCCTCCATGAGAAAGAGACCACTCCTGCGTGCTTCATCAATCATCCGCGACACCTCCCCCGCATTGAGTGACAATGGCTTCTCACAAATGACATGCTTGCCGTTCTGAAGGGCCATGAGGGTGTGCTCAAGATGAAATGAGTGCGGCGAGGAGATATAGACCACTTCTACTCCGGGATCGGCCAGCATCTCTTCGTAACTGCCAAAGTGCTTCCGGAACCCGAATTCGCCGGCAAACTGCTCAGCCCTGCCGGCATCACGTGAACCCACCGCATAGAGGTTCGCATTGTCAAGCAATATCAATGACCGCACAAATTTGTGGGCTATGTTGCCCGTGCCAAGTATTCCCCAATTATAGGCCTTCATGTCTCTATTTTTTCTAAAGTTAGTCATTCCTCCCCTAACTAACCACCACCCTTCTGATCTGTTCAACCATATACGAAAAAAATATTCTTAAAATTTTACATCTATGTATTGCATAGTATTATTTAAATTATATATATTTGCATAATCAAATTAACTTGCATTAACAGGTACCTTATATATAATACCATGAAAATGACAGTCAACATCAATCTCGGGGGGTACGCGTTCAATCTGGATGATGATGCCTACGAGCGGCTCCGGCAGTACATGAAACGCCTTGAAAAGGAGTTTTCAGGTGAACCGGGGGCTACTGAGATAATGTCCGATATCGAGGGAAGGATATCGGAGCTGTTCAGGGGGAAGCTGAGCAGCTACAAGCAGGTGATCACCATGAAGGATGTTGAGGAGGTGATGTCCATACTGGGTTCTCCCGAAGACATCAGCGGTGGTGAGCCGTCGGGTGAAGTGCCTCCGCGATCGCAGCGCAGGATGTACCGTGATCCTGACAGGCGGATTTTCGGCGGGGTTTGTGCCGGCATCTCGGCTTATCTCGACTGGGATCCGCTGATAATGAGGGTTATATTTGCCGTGCTGATTTTTGCCGGAGGATTCGGGTTGGGGCTTTACCTGATACTGTGGATTGTATTGCCGGAAGCAAGAACAACAGCGCAGAAGCTGGAGATGCGTGGTGACCCGGTAACGGTTGAGAACATCAAGGATTCGGTCAGGGAGGAGTTCAATACCGTAAAGGAGAAGATGAACCTGTAATCTTAGCCGAAGGCTGATAATTAAGTAAAAAAGAAATTGCCATGAATACGGACAACACAAGAGCACAGATGCGCAAGGGGATTCTGGAGTACTGCATACTGGCAGTCCTCTCGAGGAATTCCTGCTATGCCGTTGACATCATCAATGAGCTTAAGAAAGCCGAGGTGATAGTTGTTGAGGGAACGCTTTATCCACTGCTGACAAGGCAGAAGAACGCCGGTCTTCTCAGTTACCGCTGGGAGGAGTCGCCGCAGGGTCCGCCGAGGAAGTACTATGAGCTGACCGAGCTGGGTAAGATATATCTCAAGGAGCTTGACAAGGTATGGGATGAGCTTGTTGACTCGGTTAACCAGATACGTGACAGGAAATAAAGGCAGCCATGAAGAAGAATATTGACATAAACATTGCCGGGCAGCTCTTTCGCGTTGATGAGGATGCCTGGGAGATTCTGAAGCACTATCTTGATCATGTCTCCGCGCGGTTCAGGACAGAACAGGGAGGTGATGAGACCCTTGAGGACATTGAGGCAAGGATAGCCGAGATCTTTGGCGGGGGAAAAGAGCCTCCCACGCTGGTTTCCAGGGATATGGTCACCAGCATGATCAACATCATGGGTGCGCCGGAGGACTATTATGATGACGGTCCGGCAGCGGTGAACCAGTCTCTTTATGTCAGGAAATCGATGTATGATCCCAACTCTCCTTCCGCAAGGTTCGGCAGGGCTCTCTCTGATTTCTTCAAAGCCTTCGGGAAGATGATGTCAGCCATTTTTCGTGTGATTGCCATCATCCTCGGGGCTCTGTTCACCCTTACCGGGTTCATCCTCCTGTTTACATTCGTGATCCTGCTCTTCTTCAATCATGTGCCGTTCTTTGCATCGGTGATGGAGCCGGAGATGATAAATGTGCACGACCTGCTGGGGATAGTGCTCAACAGCCAGACGGTGTGGCCGGTAATTATTCTCGCGGCGCTGGTGACACTGTTACCGCTGGCAGCACTCATATGGCTGGGTATCAAACTCATATTCAATATCAAAGAGCGGTTCAGGGTTATGAGCATAACGCTTTTCGTGATCTGGATAGCTTCGCTTTGCGCACTGGCCGTTATACTCAGCCTGCAGCTCTCGATATATGCCAACACCGAATCGGCGGAGCAGAGGATTACTCTTGAGCCGGCGCCGGGAACAATCTGGATAGCCCCGATGAAAAAACAGTCGGATATCACCTATGACAGGTACGCTTCAGCGGATGATTTCAGGTTTTTCATTGACGCAGGGAAAGACATGCTCTATGCCTCGGTGGATCTGGATATTAACGGAAATGACAACGGCACAGGGCATATCTCCGTGGAGAGGAAGGCATGCAGCAACTCGGACAGGGAGGCGCGTGAAAATGCCCGGAAGGTACGTTATGACTGGAAATTTTCAGGTGATACTCTTTATCTCGACGAGTATTTTTCACTGCCACCCGGCACGGAGTGGAACGGTTCAATAGTTGACATTGATGTCAGTCTGCCCGAGGGTACTGTCATCAGGTTTGTGCCGGGAATCCTGCCGGAGATAATGCAATTCAGAACTTACGCCCACGAGACGACCGCATGGAAAATAAAGGACGGATATCCCTGTCCGCTTGACGACTGAACAGGGTTAGATTCAAGTATCCGCGTTTTTTTACTCTTCACAATCCCGGCATACCCTGTCGGGATTTTTTTGTGCTGAAAGTGCATTTTCATATCTTTAGCTACCCAAATTCAACCGGCCCGTGACTATCACAACAGAAAATATACTTCTCATTGGCTCAG
>CAZVLJ010000016.1:0-44560 GCA_964627825.1 uncultured Rikenella sp.
TTGCTTTTTTTATGCCATTTTCTTAACTTTTTCTTACTTGCGAAACTTCAATTAATTATAATAGATATCTGCGCGGAAGATTCTGCAAATCTTGATCTACAATTCTTAATCCCCTGCGGGTAAATCCAAAATCGCAAATCACAAATCAATATGCTCTTGCAAACAGCACCCTTCTTTCTGAGGGTTTGCCGGTAAGGATGCATTTGCCCTCTTCCCCGGGGCTGTTTAACGGGATGGCTCTTACGGTGGCCTTCGTAAGATCCTTTATCTTCTCTTCTGTCTCCGGCGTACCGTCATAGTGTGCCATGACAAAACCGCCCCTGTTCTCGATTATGTCAGTGAACTCTTCCCAGGTGTCTGCCCTGAAGGTGTTTTGGTCCCTGAATTCAACTGCTTTCCTGTATATGTTCATCTGGATTTCATCAAGCAGTGCCGTAATCCGTTCAACGATATTGTCACGGCTGACAGTCTCTTTAGTGAGGGTGTCGCGCCGTGCCACTTCCACTGTGCCTTCTTCGGCATCACGGGGGCCTATGGCCAGCCTCACCGGGACACCCTTGAGCTCGTACTCTGCAAATTTATATCCCGGTTTCTGGGTATCACGGTTATCATATTTAACTGAAATGCCTGCTTTTTCGAGCCTGGATCTGAGCTCGAGCGCTATCTCCGAGATGGTATCGAGCTGGCTGTTGCCCTTGTATATGGGTACTATAACAACCTGTATCGGGGCCAGTTTCGGAGGCAGAACAAGTCCGTTATTATCAGCGTGAGCCATTATCAAAGCACCTATCAGGCGGGTGGTGACACCCCATGAGGTAGCCCAGACATAATCAAGCTTGCCCTCCTGATTGGTGAACTGCACATCGAAGGCTTTCGCGAAATTCTGACCCAGGAAATGGCTTGTACCGCCCTGCAGTGCCTTGCCGTCCTGCATCAACATCTCTATTGTGTAGGTTTCAATGGCGCCTGCAAACTTCTCACTCTCCGTCTTGACACCTCTTACAACGGGTACACCCATGAAATTCTCCACGAAATCAGTGTATAGATCAAGTATTCTTAAAGCCTCTTCCTGAGCCTCCTCACGTGTGGCATGAGCAGTATGGCCCTCCTGCCACAGGAACTCTGTGGTGCGCAGAAAGAGCCTGGTACGCATCTCCCACCTGACCACATTGGCCCATTGGTTTATCAGGAGTGGCAGATCACGGTATGACTGTATCCAGTCCTTGTAAGTGTTCCATATTATAGTCTCCGAGGTGGGCCTTACAATAAGCTCCTCCTCAAGACGGGCATCGGGATCAACAACTATGCCCCTGCCGTCAGGATCGTTTCTGAGACGGTAGTGGGTCACCACCGCGCACTCCTTGGCGAATCCTTCCACATGCGCTGCCTCACGGCTGAAGAAGGATTTCGGGATAAAAAGAGGAAAATAGGCATTGACATGTCCGGTGGCCTTGAACATCCTGTCAAGCTGCGACTGTATTTTCTCCCAGATAGCATATCCGTAAGGCTTGATTACCATACAACCACGTACGGCTGAATTCTCGGCCATGTCAGCCTTTATTACCAGATCATTGTACCATTGAGCGTAATTTTCATCCCTGTTAGTAAGAAACTTGGCCATTATTGAGTTATAATTTGTATTATTGTTTTCCGGAAAAAGATTGCGTAAAAATAGACAAAAGTTGCAAATCAAGATGTAAGCCGTGCATTTATCTGTCCGTAAGAGTAATATTGGTACGGAATTTGTATATTTTTGAACAGACAACCAGGAGGAGATAAAAATGAAAAGGTTTTGGTACATAATCCCGGCAATAATTCTGATAAGCAGCGCCTGCTCATCGGTGCGCTTTACAGGTGCCACAAATGATGACCTCTATTACAGGCCGTCCGAGAATCCGGTAACTGTTGCCACAGTTCAGGAGAGGAATAGCGGACAGTATTATGACAACATCTTTGCGGCAGATACTCTCATAGCGGATGAATACATACCGGATAACGAGTATGCAGAGTATGCAGCGGATGAGGCAACGGTGATAAACAATTATTACGGCAGTCCCACCGAAAGGATATACCTCTTCAATGACTATTTCTATCCTTACTGGAGAGATCCGTTCTACTATTCACCCTTCTCAATGAGACTTCATTTCGGGTACGGATACAATTACTGGAGTCCCTTCGGATCACCCTATTACTGGGGATATGATCCATTCTACTATGACTGGTACTCCCCATATTCATATTACAGCCCTTATTCATATTACAGCCCATACTACTCTTCCTGGGGACGCTACCCCTACAGCTACGGATATAACTATTATCCATGGTACTCAGGATACGGGTACCCATCATATTACTATGACAATGATCAGTTTGTATCCACAACGGGACGCAGGGGCGGTTACAGCACCATGTCAAGAGGTTCATACAGCACCTCGGATACAAGGAGCAAGTCAGGTTACGCACCCTCGGGAACAGTAAACAGCAGGCGTGTCACCAGTGATCCTGCTTCCTCAACCACATCGTCCGGCAGTCCTGTTGTTACCAGGAGATCAACACAGGAAACAGGCACGGTCAACAGGCAGGAAACAAACACAGGCACTGTCGGAAGACCTGATTATAACCGCCGTGAGTCGGGCACAACAACAGTACAGGATCAGACCCAGACCCGCACTCAGTCACAGGGAAGGAGCGAAACTTCCACCCAGACCCGCACTCAGTCACAGGGAAGGAGCGAAACCTCCACCCAGACCCGCACTCAGTCACAGACTCCTGCCACTACCAGGACCCAGTCCGTGAACCGGCCGCAGTATCAGACTGTTGAAAGATCCTATACTCCCAGTTACAATAACCCCAGGGTCAGCAGCAGGCCAGCATATAACACTACCCGCAGCACCAATACCAGCACGCGCAGTGCCGGAACATCATACTACAACAGACCCGCCACGTCAACCTCAAGGAGCAATTCTTCCCCGGCATATACACCTTCAAGGTCCTCGTCGTCAACCCGGGTACAGTACTCAGCTCCTTCACGCAGCAGCAGCGGTTCATCCTACTCCTCGGGCAGCAGGAGCAGCGGCTCATCATACTCGGGTAGCAGGAGCAGCTACAGCTCAGGCGGTTCATACTCATCAGGCGGAAGCCGCAGCTCAGGTTCATCCTCATCCGGGTCTTCCTCCTCATCCTCATCTTCCTCCTCCTCGGGCAGCAGAAGCTCATCAGGCGGAAGACGATAAACAAGAATTATTGAAATGATTGATCCATGTTCCGAGCCATTTGCAGGAGCAACAGGAAGTGTATATCTAAAAAACAGGAAAATGAAAAGGAAAATATTACTGATGTCCGCAATAGTCCTGATGCTCCCTTTATGGGTCGCCGGACAGAACATGGATGACGCCCTCAGGTATTCGAGACTATTCTACCAGGGTACAGCCAGGTTCAATGGGATGAGCGGCGCATTTACGGCACTGGGTGGCGATATTTCAGCCATTAGCCTTAATCCTGCCGCAGCTGGAGTTTTTCGATCAACCGAGGTCACTATCACCCCGCTCGTCTTCTTCCGTGACATATCAACCGACTTCAACGGATTTGGAAGTGATGACAGCTATTCAGGACTGAACCTCGGTCAGGCAGGAGTTGTCTCATCAATCAAAACAGGCAGCAGATCGGGGCTGACCAACCTTTCATTTGCATATACCTTCAACAGAACCAATAATTACTACAGGAATGCCGTGATTGATGGTATCAGCAACAATGGGTCTATGACTGACTTCTGGGCTTTGCAGGCAACCGGATATCGTACCGGTGAACTGGGAGGAACAGCATGGATGGCATATGAAACTTACCTTATTGATACCCTTCCGAACTACCTCGATGAATATGCATCAATATTCTCATACTACGGGGAGACGGATCCGCAATACGGCCAGCAGATGAAAAGGACAATAGACAATGCCGGCTACAGCAATGAACATACAATCGCCCTGGGTGCCAATCTCGGAGACAAAGTATACATCGGTGCCGGATTTGGAATAACCGGCATATCATATACCGGTCATTATGATCACAGGGAGATTGATGAGGCACAGAGGACTTTTGATTTTGTGAATTTCTACTTTACTGACCACTTCGAGGCGGTCGGATCAGGATGGAACTTTAAACTCGGGGCCATCGTCAGGCCTTTTGAATCACTTCGTCTTGGCCTGGGATTCACAACCCCGACTATCTATACTGTTGACGAGGTTTTTTACAACAGCCTTTCCGTCAAGCTTGATAATGACACTCCTTCGGATGCTTCCGATGATGCAACTCCAACGGTCAACCAGGGTAACATGACCTATCGTTACCGGGTGACCACGCCTTACCATCTCAATGCCGGTATCGCATACCAGATCAGTAACTTCGCGCTTGTAAGCGCAGATTATGAGCTTGTTGACTACAGGACTGCGAAGCTCAGCAAGGGGACAGACGGTTATGACTTCGCCCAGGAGAACGAAGATCTGGCTGCTGAACTGGAAAGGAGCAGTATCCTGAGGCTGGGGGCAGAAGTGCGTACAGGGCCTCTCTACCTTCGTGGAGGATTTGGTTATCATGGCTCGTCATTTGCTGACGGCACCCTCAATGAGGAGGCATCATCAAGCAGTTACAGCGCAGGCCTGGGTTACAGGCAGAGCAGGTTCTACATTGATGTGGCAATGGTATGGCTCAGCAGTTCGGAACATTACATGATGTTCCCTGATGACCCGAGGTCATTCCGCGAGTATACCAGTGATCCGGTTAATCTGAATACAAAGGATAAGTACCTGTCAGTCACGGTTGGACTGAAATTCTAAAGGTTGGTTAACAGTTGTCTGCTTCCAGGGACCCCCGCAGTAATGCCCGGGTCCCTGGTCCGTTGTTGAGAAGCATGTCAATGATGCTCAGCCTGGGAATAAAACCATGTCTTTCACTGAAGACCTGGGTGTAGGGCAGATATGAATAACCTGTTACACCTGATGGCCTCTTGGGGGAGATTGAATACCTGTAATCATTGTCCGGGCTGCCTTCAGGTTCAAACCTGTCAGTGAAATTGATACGTGCAGAGAGCCCGATGGTTTCGCACATGGCATCAAGTGCTGCACTGTTCAGATCGATAAGACGGGTGTATGGTGCAGTGATAATATCCCTGATAAGATCATAATAGTACTCAAAGTAGGGTGCTGTGGCGTATGCAGCAGTGATCCCACGGAGGTGAAGATCACGCCATCGTTTGGTCTCATCTGTTCTCAGCTCACTGATAGCTGTCTTGTGGAATGAACCCCTCAGGACAGGTACTATCAGCGGAAGCGGTCCGTTTGCTCCCATTATGATGCACCTGTTCCGGTAGGTCTGCCTGTGATAATTTTCATACCGTTCAATGAGCACCTCTCCTGAACATGCTATCAGGCTGAAGTATTCAGCCGGAGGAAAGTATGCCGTTGAGAGAAGTGCCTTCCCGGTCATCGAGATCAGAGTCTGTTAATCCTGCTTGCCGCAAAGCCTGCCCCGAAACCGTTGTCTATATTTACCACAGTCACTCCCGCCGCGCAGCTGGTCATCATGGCCAGCAGGGCTGATATGCCTTCAAATGATGCACCGTAACCAACGCTGGTAGGAACGGCAATGACAGGCATGTTGACCAGCCCCCCCACCACACTGGCCAGTGCACCCTCCATGCCGGCAATCACTACAGAAACCCGGCAGGCACGTATCTCGGGCAGGTTGTCAACCAGCCTGTGTATCCCCGCCACCCCGGCATCATAGATCCTTACCACATCATTACCCAGCAGCTCGGCAGTGACGGCCGCCTCCTCAGCAACGGGGATATCGGAGGTGCCTGCAGTAATGACCGCTATCTTCGTGTCCGGAGGAGTTATCTCCTTCCTTTTGATGCTTATGATCCGCGCTGTTTCAAAGTAGACTGCATCAGAGAAGGAGGGAGCAATGAACCTGAACACCTCTTCCCGCGTCCTTGTACCTATTATATTATTGCCATGGCCCTCCATGGCATTGAATATTGCCAGCACCTGCTCAGGCGTCTTGCCGGCACAGTATACTATCTCAGGATAACCGGTCCTCAGTTCACGATGATGGTCTATGCGGGCAAAACCGAGATCTGTATAGGGGAAGTCGCGAAGCTTCTCCATTGCTTCATCCACACTTATTGATCCGTTCCTGATACCGTTGAGTATCTTCTCTAGCTCCGATGCATTCATTGCTCTTCAGTTTTGTTCATGCTTCCACTGCGGTACCCCTCAGCATCAATTGTAATATATTGGAATCCCAACCCCCGCAGAGCCATTGCCAGCTTCATCCTGACCTCACCGGGGGCTATTCGTTCAAACTGTTCGTTCCTTATCTCAATCCTGACAAGCTCACCATGGATCCTCACCCGTGCCCCGGTGAATCCTGCTTCCGTGACCAGGCGTTCAGCCTCTTCAGCCTTGCGCAGATCCTCAGGCGTGATTACCCTGTCATGCGGGAAACGTGTCAGCAGGCAGGTGTTCGAGGGCCTGGCACTCACCTCCAGGCCTGCCTCGCGGGCCAGTTGCCTGATCTCCTCTTTTGTGAGGCCTGCCTCTGCCAGCGGACTCCTGACACCCGACTCACGCAGGGCCCTGAGGCCCGGGCGATATTCCTTCAGATCGTCGGCATTGGTGCCGTCAAACACAACCGCATAACCTCCCTTATGAGCTTCGGCGGTTATCAGTTTCATTATCTCTGTCTTGCAAAGATAGCAACGGTCAGGCGGATTGGAGATCACGGACAGAGGGATGCCTGCTTTTAACTCTCTGTGCTTAACTCCGTGTTCATGGCAGAAACTGGCTGCATCCTTTACTTCAGACGAGAACATATACGGAGTGCTTACCGTCACTGCCAGCAGCTTCAGACCTGCCCTGGATGCGGCCACACTCACCAGATACGTGCTGTCAGTGCCGCCTGAAAGGGCAATGACCGCTGAACCGGCACCTGAAAGGACGGCCTTCAGCTCTTCAAGTTTCTTTGCTGTACTCATTTTATTCCGCTGATCTGTGTGATAATCTCCTGAACTACCTGCTTCATGGGCTGTCCTGTTTCAGTAGCAATAGCAGCACATCTGTCTGCCTCCGGCTTGACGGAGACCAGTCGGTCATTGAAGTAGGACTTTTTTATCATCACCTTCCCGAAACGGGTCTCAATCTCTTCGAACTCACGGTGCAGGGTCTCCTTCGTACAGGAGATAATCCTCAATCCGATGGAGGTTGACTCCGTAAACAGTATCTCCCTTATGGCCTCTGTCTGCTCTTCCTCACAGATGACACTCAGGATCAGGGCCGGCCTTCCCTTCTTCATAATGATCGGGGTAATCCAGACATCGCCTGCTCCTGCCTCAAAGAGCTTCATGGTAATGTGCTCCGACAATTCGGGATTCATGTCATCAACGTTGCATTCAATAAGCCTTGCCTCGTGGCCACGCTCCGGCTCCCCGGATGTCTCAGCCAGGTAAACCCTCAGCATGTTGGGCCGTGCGGGATTGTTTTTCTGTCCGATGCCATAGCCGCTTTTCCTGATTATAAAATTCATTTCAGGGGGAAGAGGCTCAGCCGTGGCAGCTATTATGGCAGCCCCGGTTGGAGTGGTTGCCTCAAAATCAACTCCCCCTGTATGCACCGGGAAACCGCTGATTATTCGTGCCGTGGCCGGTGCAGGAACGGGCAGCAGTCCATGCTGGCATCTTACCATACCGCCACCGAGCTCAATTGTTGAGACATATATCCTGTCTGCACCCAGATCATCAAGACAGATGGCAGCTCCCACTATGTCAACAATTGAATCCAGCGCACCCACTTCATGAAAATGAATCTCGTCAATCGGTTTATCATGCACGGCAGCCTCAGCCGCGGCAATATGACTGAATATCTTCATGGAGAGCTCCCTGACAGGTGCAGGAAGAGTGCTATCATTTATAATTCTCTCAATATCAGCAAGGTTACGATGGGGGTGATGATGTGTATGTTCGTGTGCATGGTCATGGGTGTGTTCGTGGTCATGATCATGGCTATAATCATGCGCCTTTCCATGATCATGATGATGATCCGTATCAGGAGTGTGGGAATGTTCATCTTCAGTTATTACCGTGACATTTGTCCCCGTAATGCCGTGGCGCTGGTCACGCTTAATCTCCAGCCGCCATCCTCCGATGTTGAGCTTTTCAAGACCTCTGATAAGGGTATCAGGATTCACCCCCAGGTCAATCAGTGCTCCAAGGTTCATATCACCACTGATCCCGGAAAAACAGTCGTAGTAAAGTAGCTTCATCTCCTTTTAGTTTTTTTAACACTCGGCATGCCTCCCGCATAGTCTCTCAGGCTCGCATTCTCAGGCTGCTAATATAAGAATACGGGGCCGATATATTAAAAAAAATGTTTACTTTGCACCTTCTCGTTTCAGGGGTAATATATAACAGAAGGGAATGAAAAGGAGGTTATTTTTAAGGAATTCGCTTGGCGCCGGACTGGCGGCAGGAGCATTCATGAGTTTTGGGAGGTTTGAGAAGGCATTTGCAGGCAAACCCCTTCCCCTTGCAGCCAATTATGATCTTATAGCAGTGATGGGTGGTGAGCCCGCTGCAATGTTTGATATGGGAATACAGGCAATGGGAGGCATGGGCACCTTTGTCAGAAAAGGCCAGAAGGTCCTGGTAAAACCCAATATAGGATGGGATGTTGTGCCCGAGAAGGGTGGCAATACCAATCCGGCCCTTGTCAAAAGGATAATCGAACATTGCTACAGGGCGGGCGCAAAAGAGGTATATGTCTTTGACAATACATGTGATAACTGGATAAAGTGCTACAAGAATTCAGGCATTGAGCAGGCTGTAAAGGATGCCGGTGCCAAGATTGTTCCGGGAAGCTCCGAAAGCTACTACCAGGAGGTTACCATACCCAACGGCAAAAAACTGACAAAAACCAAGGTTCACGAACTGGTGCTTGATAGCGATGTCTTTATTAATGTGCCCATCTTGAAGCATCACAGCTCTGCAAGGATGACCGGAGCTCTCAAGAATATGATGGGGGTTGTTTGGGACAGGGGTTACTGGCACAGGAACAACCTTAACCAGTGTATAGCAGATTATGCGCTCTTTTCAAAGAAACCGCAGCTCAATGTTATGGATGCTTATAATGTGATGATGCGTAATGGTCCGCGCGGTGTTTCGGTGGCTGACCTGTCCAACATGAAGTCACTGATGATCTCCACTGACTGGGTGGCACTTGATGCTGCAGGGGCAAAGATGATGGGCCGTGAGCCGGAGTCTATAGAACATATAGCCCTGGCTGCAGGAATGGGTATAGGTAAGATGGACCTTTCCAGCTTGAATATTCACAGGTTGAAAATGTAATCCTTGATGAAATCTTCCGCCCTGAGACATATAAGGACCGTTTTTGCACTCCTCGTCCTTATTCTCTTTGCGTTCCTGTTCCTTGACTTCAGGGGCCTCCTGGGTGAGAAGGCCTTCAGTCCGATAACCTACCTGCAGTTCCTGCCTTCGCTGGTGAAATTCATCATCGCCGGAGTAACTGCTGCAACAGGTTTCATTGTAGTCCTGGTACTCACTGTTCTTACCGGCAGGACCTACTGCTCATTCTTGTGCCCCCTGGGGATTCTTCAGGATGTCATCAGCAGAATCGGGGGATTTGTTAAGAGACGCTTTCGCAGGTATGGCTACAAGAAACCCTACACCATACTTCGTTATTTCATTCTTGTGCTTACAGCCGGCATACTGGCCCTGGGCGGCATCTATGTTCTTACCATTCTTGATCCTTACAGTATTTTTGGAAGGTTCATGTCATACTTTGTCCAGCCGGTGGTACTTCTCATAAACAACCTGCTGGCATCTGTTCTGGGGAGATTTGATATCTATTCCATTTACCATGTTGACATAAAGCCTTATGAGCTTGCCGCTTATATAGTCCCTACAGCTTTTCTGCTGCTGGTCGGAATACTCTCATTCAGACACGGCAGGTTGTATTGCAATACTGTCTGTCCCGTAGGGACGCTTCTTGGCCTGGTGAGCAAGATATCAATCTTCAGGATCAAATTTGATGAAGACAGGTGCACCCGTTGCGGAAGATGTGCCATGGCATGCAAATCATCCTGCATCGATTTCCTGAACAAGAACGTTGACCTGAGCAGGTGCGTAAACTGTTTCAACTGTATTGATGCCTGCAAGGAGAACGCAATGTCATATGGTCTTGTCAGGCTGAAGCCAAAGCAGCTCAGCACAGACGACACTGATTCCTCACGCCGGGGATTCCTTGCCGGCTCCCTGGTACTTCTTGCCGGAGGCTCACAGTTGTTGCGAGCACAGGGTACTACACCCGCACCTGCCGTTGAATCAACTGTGAAGGAAGACAGGCTGTACCCTGTTACCCCTCCGGGATCAGTCAGTATAGAATCCTTCACCTCCAGGTGTACTGCATGCACACTATGCGTCAGCGCATGCCCCACAAACGTGCTTCAACCATCAGTCAGTGAGTACGGATTCGCAGGTATCATGCAGCCCCGAATGGATTTCCACAGCGGTTTCTGCAATTATGACTGCACCAGGTGCACCGATGTGTGCCCTACAGGCGCCATCATGCCCCTGATGATTGAGGCCAAGAAACTGACTCAGATAGGCAAAGCAGTCTTTATAAAGGAGAACTGTATTGTCCATACTGAAAAGACAGCCTGCGGGGCCTGCTCAGAACATTGCCCCACCAAAGCATGCCACATGGTACCCTATGAGAACGGTCTTCTCATCCCTGAAGTAAGGGACGAGATATGCATTGGCTGCGGGGCATGTGAGTATGCCTGTCCCACAAAGCCCTACAAAGCCATTTTCGTTGACGGTAACCCTGTTCATGAGGCAGCCGTTAAGCCTGAGACCGAGGAGCTGGATGCAGTACCTTCCGATTTCCCGTTCTGAGTATTGTAAAACATGATTTTTATCTTGTGAGGCAGAGTTAAATAAGGTTAACTTGCATGCTCAAATTTTCGTGCCTAAATTAACTTTCGTTTTATGAAACCTACACATATTGAACATATTGGTATTGCGGTTAATTCAATCGCTGAAGCACTGCCATTCTATGAGAAGGTCCTGGGACTGAAATGCTATAACATTGAGGAAGTGGCTGACCAGAAGGTTAAGACCGCTTTTTTTATGATCGGTCAGACCAAGATCGAACTGCTGGAGTCAACTGATCCGGAAGGACCCGTGGGCAAGTTCATAGAGAAGAGGGGAGAGGGCATACACCATATTGCCTTTGCAGTAGATAATATAGAGGAAAGGCTTCGCGAGGCCGAAGATGCCGGAATACGTCTCATCGACTCAACTCCCAGGAAGGGTGCTGAGGGACTGAGCATAGCATTCATGCATCCCAAATCAACCTTCGGGGTGCTCACCGAACTGTGCGAGGACAAGAATAGCGAAAACAACAAATAACAAGGCTAAATGAACAGTCAGGAAAGAATTAAACAACTCCTTGATTACAGGGAGAAAGCACGCCAGGGTGGTGGTGAAAAACGAATTGACGACCAGCACGCCAAGGGTAAACTGACGGCAAGGGAACGCATTACCCTGTTGCTTGACGAGGGCAGCTTCGAAGAGTATGACATGTTTGTCACGCACAGGACCGAGGACTTCGGCCTGGCTGACAAGAAATTCCTCTCTGACGGAGTGATCACGGGCCACGGCACCATTGACGGAAGGGTGGTCTATGTCTTTGCACAGGATTTTACAGTATTTGGCGGTTCTCTGTCAGAAACATTTGCACAGAAGATATGCAAGATCATGGACCAGGCCATGAAGGCCGGAGCCCCGGTCATAGGTATCAATGACTCAGGCGGAGCCCGCATCCAGGAGGGAGTGAGGAGCCTCGCCGGATATGCTGAGATCTTTGAACGCAATATACTTGCTTCAGGGGTGATACCACAGATATCAGCCATCTTCGGACCATGTGCCGGTGGAGCTGTTTACTCACCTGCCCTGACTGATTATATCATCATGAGTCGTAAGAGCAGCTATATGTTCGTTACCGGACCCAAGGTGGCCAAGGCAGTCACAGGGGAAGATATCACCATCGATGATCTGGGCGGTGCAGGTGTTCATACAACCAAGTCAGGTGTTGCACACTTTGCCGTTGACGAGGAGAAAGAGGGCCTTGACCTTATCAGGAAACTGCTGGGATTCATGCCTCAGAACAACCTCGAAGAGCCGCCACAGATGGATTGCGATGATCCGATTGACAGACTGGAGGATGAGCTTAACGACATCATCCCGGAAAGCCCCAACCAGCCCTATGACGTTAAGGATGTCATAGCCCGGGTGGTTGACTATCATGATTTCGTGGAGGTCCATGAGGCCTATGCCAGGAATATCGTGGTAGGCTTCGCCAGGTTTGACGGTATGCCCGTCGGGATAGTTGCAAACCAGCCGGCATACCTTGCAGGGGTGCTTGACATTGAGGCTTCGCGTAAAGCTGCCCGCTTCATTCGCTTCTGCGACGCATTCAATATACCTATTGTTACCTTTGTCGATGTTCCCGGATTCCTTCCCGGATCAACCCAGGAGTACGGCGGAATAATCATTCACGGTGCCAAATTGATGTTTGCCTACGGCGAAGCCAATGTGCCCAAGGTGACCGTGACTCTTCGCAAATCCTACGGCGGTGCTCATTGTGTAATGTCATCAAAACAGCTCAGGGGCGATATTAACTACGCATGGCCCACGGCTGAGATTGCAGTAATGGGTCCGCAGGGAGCCATTGAGGTGCTTGAGGGAAGAACAATCAGTGAGATAGCTGACCCCTCGGAACGCAAGGAGTACATAGCTAAAAAAGAACAGGAGTACCGCCACAAGTTCGCAAATCCCTACGAGGCAGCCAGGTATGGCTATCTTGATGATGTGATTGAACCCCGTAATACAAGATTCAGGGTTATAAGGGCTCTCAGGACCCTCGCTACCAAGAAGGATCCGGGACCAATGAAGAAACATGGAAATATTCCACTCTGATAATTTATGACAATGATGCACTCACTGTTACTTGCCGGGGCTGCAGAAAGCCTCGATCCGCTCACCTGGACCATCGTTGTGGTTGGCATAGGTATTGTATTCCTGTCTCTGCTGGTTGTCTATTTCTTCTTCAGGTATATACTGACATTCATACTGAATTTTAAACTGAAGAGCTTTGCCCGCAAGAAGGGTATAAACCCGGCACAGATGCAAACCGCTAAGACAATCCAGTCAGGAGAAGTTAACGCAGCAATAGCCATGGCACTCTACCAGTATTTCAATGAGCTTCATGACGTGGAAAGCGGCGTAATAACAATCAAGCGTGTCTCCAGACACTACTCACCATGGAGCTCCAAATTATACAATATGAACAACCTGTAAGACCAGTATAATCTGTTTTGAAATGAAACCTGCATGAGCAAGAGCTCACAAAAGAATCTGATTATAAGCTGCATGCAAGTTCCATTCGACCAATAAAATAAATATTGATAACCGAATGAAAAGCTACAAATTCAGGATAAACGGAAACCAGTACGAGGTTGAAGTTCTCGAAGTCGACGGCAACGTGGCAAAGATAGAGGTGAATGGCACTGTATACGATGTAGAGATGCAGCGCGAGATACCAAAGATCAAGACCGTGGTCACCGGTGCACCTGTACAGGCAAGGCCGGTAAAAGAGACCAAACCTGCCCCTGCAAAGGCTCCTGCAGGTAAGTCTGCAGATGTCAGAGCCCCCCTTCCGGGTGTTATAATCCATGTACTTGTCAGGCCGGGTGACGAGGTAAAGGCCGGTCAGACAGTGTGTACCCTCGAGACAATGAAGATGGAAAACGCCATTAAGGCAGAAAGCGCTGGCAAGATTACTGCTGTAAATATCGCTCCCGGCCAGTCTGTACTTCAGGATGAGGTTCTAATTGTAATCGGGTAGTGATGACAAAGAGAAAGACATGGACCATGCTGACCCTGCTGGTGATAACCTCGCTGGCATGGCTGGCTTTCGTCAAGCCTGAACATGACAGGCAGAAAGTACAGGCAGAATCAGGAATTGAAATCAGTGCCGCACTCCCCCAGTACCAGCCTGACAACCAGACAGAAGAGGGATTTATTGAAGGGCTGAAGCAGTTCTGGGCTTTCACCGGGTTCCGTAATGTGACCTCAGGCCACCTGATAATGATAGTGATAGGTCTGATTTTTATCTTCCTGGCCATAAGATATGAATACGAACCATTGCTGCTGATACCCATTGGAACAGGAATTCTTATCGGGAATATCCCCCTCTTTACTGACGGCGGGATGAACCTTCAGGTGGGCATCTATCAGCAGGGAAGTGTACTTAACTACCTTTATTTTGGGGTGCTCAAGGGGGTATATCCTCCCCTTATCTTCCTGGGAATAGGAGCGATGACCGACTTTTCTTCACTCATTTCCAACCCCAGACTGTTGCTCCTGGGAGCTGCTGCGCAGGTCGGGATATTCATTACATTCATCGGGGCTCTGCTCCTGGGATTTGCACCTTCCGAGGCTGGAGCAATAGGTATTATCGGAGGTGCTGACGGCCCTACTGCCATATTCATCTCTTCACGCCTCGCCAACGGGGTGAACCTGCTGGCTGACGGCACACCGGTGAAGAACCTTATCGGCCCCATTGCCATAGCCGCTTACTCATACATGGCTCTCGTGCCTGTCATTCAGCCACCAATAATGAGACTCTTCACCAACAAGAAGGAGAGGCTGATCCGCATGAAGCCGCCCCGCGCCGTCACCAAGACAGAAAAGATCCTCTTTCCTATATTCGGATTGCTGCTTACCTGCTTTATCTCGCCAAGCGCACTGCCACTCCTTGGCATGCTTTTCTTCGGAAACATACTCAAGGAGTCAGGTGTCACAAAGAGACTGGCTGAGACCGCACGTACATCACTCATTGATATTGTTACTATCATGATAGGCCTTACAGTTGGCGCTTCAACCCAGGCTGACGTATTCCTGACAAAGGAGTCAATCCTGATATTTGCACTGGGTGCAATGGCATTCGCCATAGCAACCTCCTCGGGAGTACTGTTTGCAAAGGCGATGAACCTTTTCCTGCCAGAAGGAAACAAGATCAACCCTCTCATCGGCAACTCGGGAGTCTCAGCCGTGCCTGACAGTGCACGGGTATCTGAGGTGGAAGGCCTCAAGGCCGATAAGACAAACCATCTCCTGATGCATGCCATGGGCCCTAACGTAGCCGGCGTGATAGGCTCAGCAATAGCCGCAGGGATATTGCTAAGCTATTTGGGATAATATTCTTAAGTTTGACATAAATCTCATTTCAGGGAGAAGAAGATGAAACAGGCAATAACCGGTAATGCCGGACCAAGGGTAAGGTCTGACATTGAAGTGACGCTGGAGCTCACTGATTCAGGCGGCATTGAACTTAACATCAGGTCAAAGGTTCAGACCATGTACGGCAGAGCCATCGAAGAGCAGTGCCGCAGCCTGCTCCAATACTTCGGTATAGAAAATGCCAGGCTATCAATGAACGATTCAGGCGCGCTCCCCTTTGTCATCGCCGCCAGGATTGAAGCAGCGGTAAAAGCGCTGACAGAGACTACCAGGAGCTTCATTCCTGAAATGAATGAGGAAAATCAATATGGTTCATCACCTGACAGGTTCAGGTTTTCACGACTCTACCTGCCCGGCAATAGCCCCGGCATGTTCCTCAATGCAGGACTCCATTCACCCGATGGTGTTATCCTTGATCTTGAAGACTCGGTGGCACCTGACAGGAAGGATGAAGCAAGGATACTCGTCCGTAATGCCCTCAGGGCAGTAAACTTCTACGGTGCCGAGAGGATGGTGCGTATCAATCAGGGTGAACGCGGCCTTGGAGACCTTGAAATAGTAATACCTCATAATGTTCACCTCATCCTGGTACCCAAGTGTGAGGATGCTGAAACTGTCAGGACCATTGACAGCAAGATCAGAGATATAAAAGAGAAAGAAGGACAGAGCGAACCAGTCTTCCTGATGCCCATCATTGAAAGTGCACGCGGAGTGGAAAATGCCGGAGAGATAGCTGCGGCTTGTGAGTCAGTTGTGGCCATGGCAATAGGTCTTGAAGACTACACTGCTGATCTTGGTGTGCAGCGCACAAAGGAGGGAGAAGAGTCGCTCTATGCCCGCAACCGTATCGTCGTTGCTTCAAAGGCTGCCGGAATACAGCCTATTGACTCAGTCTTCTCCGATGTGGGAGATATGGAAGGGCTGCTGCAGAACGTGCTGTCAGCCAAGGCCATGGGTTTTGAGGGAATGGGATGCATCCACCCGCGTCAGATAGCAGTCATAAGAAAAGGCTTCTCACCCTCGGAGGAGGAGATGGAAAAGGCAAAAAAAATAGTGATAGCTTACCGCGAGGCACGCGAAAAGGGCCTGGGGGTTGTTGCCCTGGGAACCAAGATGATAGATGCCCCGGTGGTGGCCAGGGCAGAGAAGACCATAAAGCTGGCCGTGAGGCTGGGCCTGCTTCCTGAGAACTGGATAGAAGAGGAAAAGGCTAAATCATAATCCATACCCGGTCATGAAACTTGTAGAAAATGCTGCCGGCAGAATGGTGCCGGATGAGATAAACGGACAGGAGGCCATACCTTTCAAAGGCGTGGGTAAACACCGCCCTGCGGGAAGGAAATATGCACCTCCCATACCAACATGTATTGACTATCCTGCAGACAATAACAAGATGGTCGGGTCACTGAAGGAAGCACTGGTACGCTGCGGCCTCAGGGATGGCATGACAATCTCCACTCATCATCATCTGCGCGACGGCGACCTGGTAAGCAACCAGATATTTGAGATAGCCTCGGAAATGGGAGTCAAAGACCTTGTATGGTTTCCCTCAGCTTCATTCCCCTGCAATGACCCGGTGATAGAATACCTGGAGAATGGCACTGTCAACCGTATAGAGGGCAGCATGAACGGCCCCCTGGGTATGTTCGTCTCTGAGGGGAAAATGAAGGGTACGGCAGTCCTGCGTTCGCATGGCGGACGTGTACAGGCTATCCAGGATGGTGAGGTGAAGATTGATATCGCCGTGCTGGCAGCCCCGGCGGCTGACTCCTTCGGGAATGCAAAGGGGACCGGCGGACCCTCCGCCACAGGCGTAATTGGCTATGCAAAGCCTGATTACCTCTATGCTGATAAAGTCATTATCGTGACTGACAACCTGGTTGACCTCCCCTGCTGGCCAATGGAGATAGAGGGTAATTATGTTGATTGTGTTGTGGTTGTTGATAAGATCGGCCTGCCTGAAAAGATTGTTTCAGGCACAACGCAGATCACCAAAAGCCCTGACAGACTACTGATAGCCGAACTGACCACATTATTCCTTGAGAAATCGGGACTGCTCCGTGACAGGGTGACCATGCAGGCCGGGGCAGGGGGGACGAGCCTCGCGATAGCGGTATATGTGCACCAGCTGCTGAAGAAAAAAGGATGGAAACTAGGCTTTGGCTTCGGAGGAAGTACAAAATACATGGTTGACAT
Source organism: uncultured Rikenella sp. (assembly GCA_964627825.1). Lineage (GTDB taxonomy): Bacteria > Bacteroidota > Bacteroidia > Bacteroidales > VadinHA17 > SR-FBR-E99. The sequence goes on from CAZVLJ010000016.1 coordinate 17,570, forward strand.
GCTTGAGGAGGGCCAGATGGGGTATATCCTCGATGCACAGGCTTTTGACCTTGATTCGGTTAAGTCAATTGAAAAGAACCTCAACCATATACAGTACCCTGTTTTCAATGCCTATAACTACCATTCCAAGGGCAACCTGACAACCATGATGGACATCATGATCCTGGGAGCTACAGAGATAGACACCAATTTCAACGGAAACGTTGTTACCCATTCAGATGGCCTCCTGCTTCACGGCATAGGCGGTTGGCAGAACTGCCTGCATGCACGTAACGTGATAATACCCCTGCCGCTCTTCCGTGACAGGATACCGGTCATAGTTGACCGGGTGACCACACTCTGCGGACCGGGAGAGCTCATTGACGTGATCATCACCGAGAGAGGTATTGCAATCAACCCACGCAGGCAGGATCTGCTGGATGCCGTACGGGGCAAGGGATTGCCGCTGGTAACCATCGAAGAGCTGAAGGAGACGGTAGAGAAGATCTGCGGTAAGCCGGAAAAGGCTGCCTTTGATGAAAGAGTGGTGGCTGCAATAAAATGGGTTGACGGTACGGTTATTGATGCCGTTCACAAAGTGAAAAAATAATCTTCCCGATATGGAAAACAAAAAATACAGATGCCCTGTTTGCGGCTATATTTATGATCCGGCGGCAGGTGATCCGCAGAGCGAGGTTGAGCCCGGAACAGCTTTTGAAGATCTTCCATCAGGATGGGCCTGCCCTGTGTGCGGCGCCCCTCATGATGAGTTCGGGGAGCTTGACTAATCTTCTTCTTCCGGGATGTGCCTCAGCACATCAATGAGCAGATCCCAGAACATCTGAACAGTCTCTATCTCAAGCCTCTCCTCAGGAGTATGTGCTCCCTTGATGGTGGGGCCAAACGAGATCATGTCTATCCTCTTGTATTTCTCAAGAATCAGACCGCACTCCAGTCCTGCATGAATGGCTTTTACCTGCGGCACCTTGCCGAACAGCTTGCGGTATGATTCTATCATCAGCCGCAGGATAGCAGAATTCATGTTGGGCTGCCAGCCCGGATAACCATCAGAATGAGTGACTTTTGCACCCGCAAGGTCAAAGCTGGTCTCAGCCTTCATGGCTGCATAGTGCTTCGCTTCATCCGAGGAGCTCCTCTGCGTGGTGACAACATGGATCATGTTTTCATCAGTGAACCTTATGGTAGCCAGGTTACTTGAGGTCTCAACCAGGTCAGGTATCTCCTTTGACCACCCGAGTACTCCATGAGGCACTATGCTCAATGCTCCCAGGAGCCTGTGCTGTGTGGCTCCGTCAATCACCGTCTCCGGCACATCAGCAGGGATGGCGGCTACCTTCAGATCAGGCTCCAGACCGTCATACTCCTCCCTGACATGATTGTTATAGGCTGCTGTATCAGCAAGAATCTGTTCTTCATGGGCGGGATTGAATGTAACGGTCACAAATGCTTCCCTGGGGATCGCATTGCGCAGATTGCCGCCTGTGAAATTGCTGATCCTGATCTCATATTTTTTCTCAAGATCCTGTAACAGGCTTGATATTATCTTAATGGAGTTGCCGTAGCCCTTGTGTATCTCGTCTCCCGAGTGTCCGCCATGAAGGCCGGTGACGGAAATGTTCATTGCCCTGTGTCCAGAAATGACCTTCTCCGGTGTGTAAGGCAGCAACGCCTGTGTGTCTATGCCGCCGGCACAGCCAATAAAGAGAATTCCTTCATCTTCAGAATCGAGATTGAGCAGTATGCTTCCTGTCAGGAATTCCGGACTTAGGTTTATGGCACCGGTCATACCTGATTCCTCGTCAACGGTGAAGAGGCACTCTATACGACCGCACTGCAGGTAAGGATCAGTCAGCACAGCCATCTGGGCTGCTATCCCAATACCATCATCGGCACCAAGTGTCGTGCCACTGGCAGTAACCCACTTGCCGTCAATGACGGGTATAATAGGATCCTCATCCCAGTTGTGCGGATGAGACGCATTTTTTTCACCCACCATGTCAAGATGGCTCTGTAAAACTACTGTTTTGACCTTCTCCTTTCCCGGAGCGGCTTCCCTTACTATTAAGATGTTTCCGACACTGTCTTCCTTCGCCTCCAGACCGTGCCTGCTGGCAAAATCAAGAAGATATGCCCTGATACGTCCTTCGTTCTTCGAGAGTCTTGGTATCCTGGATATCTCTTCGAAATAACCCCAAACCTTCCTCGGCTTCATCTCACCCAGTTCACCCATGCTTATGCTGATTTAAAGATGTGTTCAATAGCTTGGCGGCAAATATAGTTTTTTTCCATTGCATCATTTATGAATTTTACCTGCAGTATCTCTTTTTTTTAACACAACAAAAGCTATATTTTTACGCGAGACAATTATTACACAGACTAAAACGGTAAAACTATGGCTAAACGTACTATTGTGGCCCTGCCGGGAGACGGAATCGGGGTTGTTGTTCTGAAACAGGCACTCCGCGTCCTTGATGCGGCAGGATTTGATGCTGAATATGTCTATGGTGACATCGGATGGGATTTCTGGTGCCGTGAGGGTAATCCTCTCCCGCAACGCACAATTGACCTCATTGCAGAGCATAAGATTGCACTGTTCGGAGCCATTACATCCAAACCCAAAGATGATGCAGCTGCTGAGCTCTCACCGGCCCTCCAGGGTAAAGGCTTCACCTATAGCAGCCCCATAGTGGGACTGAGGCAACACTTCGGACTGGATATCTGCGTCAGACCATGCCACAGCTACAGGGGTAACCCGCTCAACTTTATCCGCCGTGGCAAGGACGGACACCCGGAAGAACCAATGGTAGATGTAGTTATATTCAGACAGAACACTGAGGGTCTCTACGGAGGCGTGGAGTGGTCTAACCCTCCGCAGCAGGTGTATGACGCACTGATGACCCATCCTAAATTCCGCAGTAACTTTGGCTGGTGCCCCAGAGAGGAATTGGCAGTCTCAACAAGGATATTCACAAAGAAATATACAGAACGGATCGTCAGAGCAGCGTTTAACCATGCCGTTAAATTTGGCTATAAATCAGTCACCGTCTGCGAAAAGCCCAACGTTATCAGGGAGACATCAGGACTCATGTGGAAAATAGCCAAAGACATGCAGAAGAATGAGTTTCCGGGTGTCCAGCTATGGAATACGAACATCGATGCGCAAATGATGTGGCTGACAAAAAATCCCGAGGATTACGGTGTGATTGTTGCCGGCAATATGTTCGGAGATATTGTCTCTGATGCATTCGCCGGGCTGATTGGTGGACTGGGCTTTGCATGCAGCGCACAGTTCTCGGAGGATGGTATAGGGGTCTTTGAGCCCACTCACGGATCAGCTCCCAAATATGCCGGCTATGAGGTTTCAATAGTGAACCCTGTAGCAATGGTAGAGTCAGCTTGCATGATGCTTGACTATATAGATGAGAAGGAAATTGCCGCAAGAATACGCAAGGCTGTCGCCGAGGTCATAGAAGAGGGCAGGGTGAAGACCTATGACATGATGAAGATGACGGGCAAGCCGGAAGTGGTGACAATGGGAGCAGCCTCAACCGTACAGATGACTGATGCAATCATTTCACGCCTAAAATAAAGGATCATGACCGAGGAAATAAAAAAACTCTGGCCGGAACTGGAATGGATAAGTGACCCTGTCCTGAGGGAAAAAACCGCACGTACATGGGAGGTTGCACTTGAACGCAGCGTCCTTGCAGCAGATGATCTGAACCGAATACCCTTCACACTCCTGTGCGGACCCGACCTGAAGGTCACTTTCATGGACCACAAGCGATGTGTGGTGCATGTGGCCCGTGAGGCAGGACTGAAGATGAATGAGTTCTTCCGCAACGACTTGCCCGTTAATATGGACGTGCTGATTGCAGGCGCTATACTTGCAGATGTGGGTAAGATGCTTGAATATGAGCTTGATGCAACCGGAAAAGCTGTACAGGGAAAATACGGCCAGTATCTCCGGCATCCCTTCTCAGGTGTAAGCCTGGCAGAGGAGTGCGGTGTGCCGCCCGAGGTGTGCCATATCATTGCGGCACATGCCCACGAGGGGGACCTGGTGAAACGTACTACGGAAGCATATATAGTTCACCACGCCGACTTTATGACATTCCTGCCATTCAAGAGCAGGCTGATCGTGTGATCAGCCTGCTCAGGCATTAGGCAGTAGTGAATTATGCGACTAACATACAGTTAGTTAAACTGATGTTGTTTGTTTTTGGAGTTTGATGACCTTGTCAACGCTATTGCCTATTGCCTATTGCCTCCTGCCTATTCTCCATTGCCTGCCATGGCTTTCCGAACGTTGGCATAACCCATCTTGTCTACCTTGCGATCATAGGTCATCAAGCCGTTGGTCTCAGTTTCAACATCGGTGGTCTGAGTATATACCGAGGCACTCATGCCTTTATCAATCACCATCTGCCTCACAGCTGTGTAGAACTCTTCATATTTCCTCAACAGGGCGGTGCTGTCGCCCATCTTCTCGTAACCCCAGTTCTTCTGTTCCCATGTGTGACCCTGGACCGGCAAGCCCAGACCTCCGAATTCGCCCAGTACAGAAGCCCTTGTCTTTTCAGCCTTAGGAGCAACCGGATCAGGATAATGGTGAATATCAAGCACATGTCCCGTACCGCGGTCAGTCCAGCCCGAGGCGCTGTTGACCAGCCTGGTGGTATCGAGGGCCGCTGCGTAATCTGTGACCGCTGAAGTATTATACTGCCCCCAGCCTTCATTGTATACCACCCACATGACTATTGAGGGATGGTTGAATTTTGTCTCTATCATCCTTGTCAGTTCATTTATGAAATTAGCCGAGTCAGCATGGCTTTTAGCTATATCCGGTTTGTCACCCCAGATATATTCATCACCGCTGGGCATGTCCTGCCAGACCAACATTCCTATGCGGTCTGTGTGATAGTAGAATCTCCTGTTTTCAACCTTGACATGTTTTCTCAACATATTGAATCCCATCTTCTTCAGCATCCCGATGTCATACTTCATTGCCTCATCTGAAGGCGGAGTGTACAGGCCGTCAGGCCAGAAACCCTGGTCAAGCGGTCCGTTCTGCCATATGAATCCGTTATTGAGCATCAGGCGCGTGAAGCCGTTTTCGTCAACTCCCAGTGAGATCTTTCTCATGCCTGCATATGACTTCACCTCATCGGTTACCTCTCCTCCCGTGATAAGCCGTACCTTCAGGTCATAAAGGAACGGATCATCAGGGCTCCACAACCTTGCGTCATTCACGGGCAATACTATTACAGTGCCGGTGATGCCTGATTCCACTACTGCCGTCCTGCCCTCTGAGGCAAGTGTTACCTCTGCCAGCGAGGGGGCCATATCAACAGGCGGACAACCTTCCGGACTCTGACAACGCTCCTCTATGACGGTAACGTACAGAACACCATTGTCAATATCCGGTACAACGCGCAGATCACCTATCCATGTCTTTTCCACCGGCTCCAGCCAGACGCTCTGCCATATGCCGCTGGTAGGCGTGTACCAGATACCTCCGGGCTTCAATACCTGCTTGCCTCTGGGTTGCTTTCCCCTGTCAGTGGGATCGGTAACCTTCACAACAAGGGCGTGCTTTTTACTGTCAGACAGATAGGGTGTAATATTGCACCAGAAGGGATCATAACCGCCACGGTGCATTGCAGCAAGATTATCGTCAACCCAGATGGTTGTCTCCCAGTCGCTTGCCTCGAAGTTGATAACAATCTGTTTTTCTTTCCATGATTTGGGTATAACGAACTCCCTGGAATACCACAATGCCAGGGAGTCAGTCATCCTTGCCTTCACCCCGGAGAGGGCAGATTCCACGGGGAAGGGGACCAGTATCTTACCCTGTGGCGCCGGACGATCAGACGCCTTTTCACTGATGGCGTAGTCCCACATTCCGTTAAGACTCATCCATTCACTCCTCTCCATTGCAGGACGGGGATACTCGGGCCATGGCGCTTCGGGATCGAGTGCCTCACCCCAGGTGGTGAAGAGCGGATTATCTGCAGGTACCCACTCAGGTCCCTTCTCACTTGTACAAAAGGTCATCACTCCGGCAATAATGACAAAAACCGGAATCAGATTGGATCTCATGTCAGTTTACTTTTACGGATCAGCCGAGCTTCATCTTCTCAAGCTCCTCCATGTTGCGTTCATTGTAGACTATCTTGCCCATTGGCGTGTACAGCCACTCTATCAGTTCATTGTATTTATCCGTGATCTTACCCCTGACAATTTTCATTGTGGAATTCATCATTCCGTTCTCCTCATTGAAGCTCTCATTGAGCACTCCAAGAGCAACAGGAAGCCAGCGGTGTGGGAACATATGCCCGTACTTGCCGTTTATGCGGTATTCATTGACCTCATTCTCAATCAGGTTGAGCACTGCCCTCTTGCCTTCCTCTGTTGTTGCTGACATATTGTGGTCATCAAGGTAGAGCTTCAGTGCATGCTGATTGGGGACCAGCAGTGCCACGGTATACGGTTTCTGATTGTTGTACAGCATGCACTGGTCAATGTACTTTGATTGTTCGCTGATGGCTTCTTCAATCCCCTCCGGACTGAACTTCTCACCATCATCAGCAATCAGGAGGCTCTTGAAACGGCCCATTACATAAAGGAATCCGTCTTCAGTCATGTACCCCATGTCACCCGTGAAAAGCCAACCGTCACGGATGGTATCAGCGGTGGCGCTTTCATTCTTCCAGTAACCATGCATTACATTACTGCCACGGATAACTATTTCTCCCTTCTGACCTGTGGACAACTCATTGCCGTCATCATCACATATCTTCAGGTCCATGTTGTTCACCAGGAAACCCGATGATCCCAGCTTGTGCCTTTTGGCCGAGTTGGAAGAGATAATGGGTGATGCCTCGGAGAGGCCATAACCCTGGTACATTGGTACCCCTATGGCATAGAAGAATCTCTGTAACTCAATGTCAAGGAGTGCCCCGCCGCCAATAAAGAAATCCAGTTCGCCTCCAAACGCTTCCCTGACCTTGCTGAAGAGAATTTTGTCAAACAGCCGGAGAATTGGTTTCTTGAGCTTCTGCAGTCCCTTTCCCTTGTTGTAGCCCTCCTTGTTGTAAGCATATGCCATGTTAAGGGCGAAGTTAAACAGAGTCTCGGTCAACTTACCCTTTTCCCTGATCCCCTTTTCGATGTTCTTGCGGAAGTTCTTTGCCAGTGCCGGGACGCTCATCAGCAGGTTCGGTTTTATCTCCTTCATACAGATCGGGATGTTGCGCAGTGTCTCCATCGGTGTCTTGCCTACCTTCACTGAGGCTATGCTTGCACCCTTGCCCATGAAGGCATATATCCCTGCCGTATGTGCAAAAGAGTGATCCCACGGCAGTATGAGAAGCGTCTTGTAATACTGAGGGATGTCCATCAGGCTGTATGACTGGAACACGTTGGTAACATAATTCCCGTGCGTGAGTATGATTCCCTTGGGGTCAGCCGTGGTGCCCGATGTATAGCAGATATTCGCAAAATCGGAAGGAGTGATGGAGGCGGTGAACTCTTCGAAACTCTTCCTGTTGGCAGGGTTCTCCAGCCATTCCCGGCCGATTTTCCTCACCTCGTTGAAGTGTATCTGGCCTTCCGAGTACTCCTCCCTTGGATCCATGAAGATCACCTTCTCCAGCTCCGGACAGCGGTCAATCACATCCAGTATCTTCTGTGCCTGGGTGCTAGAGGTAATTACCATCCTGGATCCTGAGTGAGTCAGCCGAAATTTGATCTCCTCCGCATTAAGCTTAATGGAGAGGGGTACATTCACGCCACCGGCATAAAGTATCCCCAGCTCACCGATAACCCAGCTGTTGCGGCCATCAGCAAGAAGGCTGACACGATCTCCTTTCTTTATGCCCAGTTGCATGAGGCCGGCACCAAACTCATGAACCTGACGCCTGGTCTCCTGATAGGTTGTGCCTTCATACTTGTCCTGAAGCTTTTCCCACAGGTAAATATTGGAGGCATACTTTTCCACATTTTCTTCGAAAAACCGGATAAGTGACTTCATTGCGCAGTGTTGTTATAGGGTTTTTAAAATAGCGAACTAATATAAAAAAGAAATAGCTTTTAATGCCAGGATTCCCAAATAATCATTGCATTTTTGTGGAGGATTCTATACCTTTATCATCCAAAATCGTGAAAAACTGCCATTTATGAAGAAATTACCACTTGTGTTGATCGCAGTTGTGCTGCTTCTGACTTCCTCATGTGATTTCATGAAGAGCATCAATCCATTTGGCAAAAAGGCCAGGGAGACTGAAGCTCTCAGGCAGCAGCAGGAGGCATTTCGCGTTGCTGATTCCATAAGGGTTGCAAGGGAAAAGGAGGCTGATGCTGAGCGTGTACACCAGGCAGAACTTGCCGTGGAGGCTGAAGAGCAGACCCGTGCAATTACCGGATACCATGTGATCGTTGGCAGTTTTCTTACTCCTGCCTATGCCGATGACTGGCTTGAGCACATCAGAGGATTCGGTTATGATGCTCAGATAGTAGGAATGAACGGAGGAAGATGGCATCTGGTCTCAGCACAGGCATACCCTGACATTCATGCAGCATTTAATGCGCTTGGAAGCATACAGGCCAGGATTGACGGGGAGGCCTGGGTCTACAGGAATGACTGATCACTACCTGTAAATTGTTGCTGACCTGTCAGGTCCCACGGAGACGATGGTAATTGGAACACCGGTCTCTTTTTCAATATACCTGATATAATCCTTCATCCCTGCAGGCAGATCATCCCAGCTGCGGCAACTTGTGATATCACATTGCCATCCCTTGAAACTGACATATTTAAGTTTTTCAATATCATCAAGACAATAGGGTAGTTCCGTCTCCTCCCTGCCTGCCACGGTATATGATGTGCATATCCTTATCTCACTGAATCCTGACAGTACATCAGCCTTCATCATGAACAGTTGTGTCACACCGTTGACCATGATGGCATATTTCAATGCCGGGAGGTCAAGCCAGCCACAGCGGCGGGGACGTCCTGTGGTGGCCCCGTACTCGTTCCCGTGGTCACGCATCATGCGTCCGGCGTCATCATCCAGCTCGGTTGGGAAAGGGCCGCTGCCCACCCTGGTGCAGTATGCCTTGAAGATGCCGAAGACCTCACCTGTGCGCCCTGGCGCCACCCCCAGACCGGTACAGGCTCCTGCTGCCACGGTATTGGAAGAGGTGACAAAGGGGTAGGTCCCGAAATCAATATCGAGCATTGTTCCCTGGGCACCCTCGGCAAGCACACGCTTCCCTGCCTTTAACGCCATGTCAATATGATAGTCAGCATTTACTGTTTTGAATTGCCTGAGAAATTCCACCGCATCAAACCATTCCTCTTCCAGTGCCTTCAGGTCACTGCTATAGCCATATCCCTGCAGAATTCTCAAATGTTCATTCACCCGTAACCGGTATATCTCATTGAAATCCTTCCTGAAGAGGTCACCTACTCTCATCCCTTTCCTTGATGCCTTATCAGTGTATGCCGGCCCGATCCCCCTCAGGGTGGAACCAATCTTCGCATCACCCAGGGAAGCTTCCTGTGCAGCGTCAATAAGCTTATGCGTGGGCATTATCAGATGAGCTTTTGCCGAGATGAGAAGCCTCTCCCTGATACTGGCGGTCTCCATGCCAAGGCTCTCAACCTCGTTCCGGAAGACCACCGGGTCAACCACCAGCCCGTTGCCTATGATGTTGACCTTATCTTCATGGAAGATCCCCGAGGGAATGAGATGAAGCACATGCTTCACCCCGTGAAACTCTATTGTGTGGCCGGCGTTGGGGCCACCCTGGAACCTGGCTATGAGATCATACCCGGGGGCCAGCGCATCCACAATCTTTCCCTTGCCTTCATCCCCCCACTGGAGTCCCAGCAAAATATCAATCTTCATTGGTACAAATAATCGTGATTAGCAAAACAGGTTCGAATTTACAAAATAATTCCGCCTCGGGGACAGGAAAAAACCGATTGTTAACAAATAGGGTCATGAGTGTCATGTCACGGCTTAACAACCCGGATTACCGGCTCCCCTTATCCTGCTCCCCATAAACGTACAGGGCGTAATGATGCAGTACAAAGGAATTATCTTCACAGGCACTCTTAATAATGTCATTTATACGCTGATCACTGAACTCAATAATCCTTCCTGACCTGGTATCAATGAGATGATCATGCTGCCCTGACCGGTAGGTCTTCTCATACTGCGCCTGGTTACGTCCGAACTTATGCCTGGTGACCAGCCTGCAGTCTATCAGCAGGTCAATTGTATTGTAAAGGGTGGCTCTTGAAACCCGGTAATTCTTATTCTTCATGTAATTGAAGAGTGATTCAATATCGAAGTGTCCCTCCCTTGAATAGATCTCATCAAGAATGGCAAAACGCTCCGGAGTCTTCCTCATGGAGTGAGAGACAAGATATTCTGTAAAGACCTGTTTTACTACAGATCGGGCATCATCCTCTGACATCTTTCCTATTGCTTGGTATCCTGACTAATTGTTATTCAATAAATTCCTCAATCCTCTTCACACTGGCAATACCTTTGATGTTTGAGAGCTGCATGATAAGGTTGTTGAGGTCACGTGTGTGATGCACGTACAGGTCAATGGTCCCCTCAAAGATTCCGTCATAGACTGATACATTTATGTTTCGTATATTGACGTTGAGCTCCTTGGAGATGATGGTTGTCACCTCACTGATGAGGCCTATCCTGTCAATTCCGTTGATGCTGACCCTTGCCAGGAAGGAAGCGAGCTTATGTATTGTCCACCTCACCTGGATGATCCTGTTACCTTCGCTGGACATCAGCTTGACAGCCACAGGGCATTTTGGCTTATGAACAATAATTGAGTTTGAGTGGTCAATGTAACCCAGCACCTCATCTCCCGGAATAGGCTGGCAACAACTGGCTATGACGTATGAGTTACCGGTATTATCAACATTTTCGCGCAGCAGGTACGGATGGCTTTTATCTATCTCCTCCGACACCTGCGGTGCCTCCTTTGTGCCTGTGTTCTTCCTCGTCACACCTCCGATAGCCAGCCTCCAGTATTTACGCAGGCTTCCCTCAGGCGCCTTCTTCAGAACCTTACGCAGCTCATCAAGGTTTATCAGTCCCAGTCCTATCCTCGAATAGAGCTCATCCTTATTAAGAAGATCATAGTTGTCAAGCAGCTTCTTGATAATGTCCGAGTTGGGGAGGATGCCCAGCTCGCTCAGCTTCTTCTCCAGCATGATCATACCATTCTGTATGCGGTCCGTAGACTGGTCACGGAGTGCATCCTTGATGGCATTTCTGGCCTTTGCTGTATGTGCATATTCAAGCCACTCCTTTTCGGGCTTCGCGATGTTGGAGGTTATGATCTCTACCTGGTCACCACTCTGTAGTGTGGTAGACAGGGGGCTGAGCTTATAGTTTACCTTGGCACCGATGGCATGATTGCCTATGTCAGTATGTATCTCATATGCAAAATCAAGCGCCGAGGCTCCCTTTGGCAGGTTGACAAGCAGACCCTTCGGAGTAAAGACCATTATCTCGGATGAGAAGAGACTCATCTTGAATTCATCAAGGAAGGTAAGGGGATCAGACATCGGATTGGCAAGCATCTCACGGATGTGCTTGAGCCATTTGTCCAGCTCACTCTCTGACTGGGAGAGGTCTCCCTTGTACTTCCAGTGCGCTGCAAAGCCCCTCTCTGCAATGTCATCCATTCGCTGGCTGCGTATCTGCACTTCCACCCATCGACCCTCCGGACCCATTACAGTAAGGTGCAAAGCCTCATACCCGTTAGGCTTGGGCCTGCTTATCCAGTCACGCAGCCTGTCGGGTTTCGGGGTGTAAATATCAGTGATAAGCGAGTAGATCTGCCAGCATTGTGCCCTTTCACTCATCTCCGGGCCGGGCTCGAAAACTATCCTGACCGCCAGCAGGTCATACACCTCCTCGAAGGGAACGGTCTTTGACTGCATCTTCTTCCAGATGGAATAGATTGATTTGAACCTACCGGAGATATCAAAAATGATATTGTTATTGTTCAGTTCCTCAATGATAGGCAGGCTGAATCTGTTGATGAGCGCCAGGTTCTTCTTCTCATCCATCTTTACCTTACGGGCAATCTCTTCATAGATGCGCGGATGCCTGAACTTAAAACTCAGATCTTCAAGCTCGGTCTTTATTGCGAAGAGACCCAGACGATGAGCCAGTGGAGCATAGAGATAAACGGTCTCGCCGGCTATCTTCATCCGCTTGTGCTCCGGCATCGAATCAAGGGTGCGCATGTTATGAAGACGATCGGCTATCTTGATCAGGATGACCCTGAAATCATCAGAGAGCGTCATCAGCATCTTACGGAAGTTCTCTGCCTGGAGTGAGTTGGTCTCCTTGTTGTAGGTGCCGGAGATCTTTGTGAGGCCATCAATCAATGATGCTATCTTCGGCCCGAACTGCTTTGTTATCTCCTCCAGCGGCACCCCTGTATCCTCAACCACATCATGGAGCAATGCCGCAGCAACAGACCTGGCCCCGAGACCTATCTCATGATTGACTATCCGGGCTACATTGATAGGGTGAATGACGTATGGCTCACCGGAGTTGCGGTACATATCACGGTGAGCCTCATTGGCAAACCTGAAAGCCTTCTCTATCAACTCCCTGTCTCCTGGCTTGTCACACCTGTACAGATTGTCAGTCAGCAGCCTGAATTCTGACTCAATACGGTTTATATCTGCCTGGATGAATATTTTAGTCTTAGTCTTTACCATCAGCAATCACTGCAAAGGAGTGACAAAGATATGAAAATCGGGCCATTCTGAATCCGGTGTTCATGGCAGTATTGTTACCGTTCCGCTCATCACTTCAGTGCGCCCTGACGGCATGGAGATCCTTAGGGTCCAGAGATATACTCCCGGTGGCATGGGAGTCCCGTTGTTGGTTCCATCCCATCCTTCTCCGTGATTCGTGGTGCTGAAGAGCATGGCTCCGTTACGGGTGTATATCCTGAAATCATATCCCCCGGGAAGAAAAGAAAATTCCGGTCTGAAAATGGCATTCTCAATTCCCCGGCCGGGTGTGAAGGCATTTGGCATGTATATATTCTCAGTGGACCTGATAACTGCTGCGGAGGAACGGTGTGCCGGCAGATCAGGCGATGCTGATGGATCCCTTGCAGTGACGCGGTAGACGATGGCTGAGGCATTTACCTCCATGGCAAAGCAGGAATAATCATCAGACCATAACGTGTCACTGAGTGAACCGGCAATCTCCTTAGGACCAGCTCCGGTGTCACGCCATACGGTAAAGAGCTCCGTGCCGCCTGCTCCTGGCCTGTTCCACTGCAGATCAATATGTGTCCCTTTGACAGATGCTTGCGCTACCATGTTGCGTGCCGGCTCTGACAGGGTGGACTCAAGACCACAACTGTTGACGGCTTCTGCCCTGAAGAGGTTGATAACCGATGTGTCAGCAACCTGAATGGGGAAGGTAACCCTTCCGGATGATCCTGTTTCATAGCCGGCCTCATCCCACGAGGAGGTGGCGCCATTATATAGCTGAAGACGGAAATTCTCCATATCGGTAGCCTGGTCATATCCGGCTGTGACGGTTAAACCTCCGTTCTCAACCACAATGGCATCAATTGTTACCCATTCCGGAGCAACCTCGCTGCCCGTGGTGACACAGGCCCTGTTGGAGGAAGAGAGGGGTCCGCCAGCGTCAATGGCAGTGATATGGAAACAATATTCGGTATCAGGCTCATAACCGCTGAATATATATGCTGCCTCTGTTGGTGAAAGAGCCGGTTCGCCAATAATGGTTCCTGCCATGTCCGTGATATGCAAAACCTGGCCCGTGGCAGGATGATATTCATTCTCGTACGGGGCCCAGGCCACAGTGATCCTGCCCGTGCATTCGTCATTGACTGCCGAGAGCCAGACAGTGCTCAGCGGATTGCTCAGGGGACTCACATTAAGTGATGAATCAATGGCTGCAACAACATAGGTGACACTCTGGTACCTCGCGGCCGATGCCGTATGCGTGTATTCTGTGATGGACGAACTGACAGTGTCAAAAGCCGGTGATGTGGCTTCGGAATAGATGTGAACCGTGTAGCTCATCACATCCGTAGAAGCCGATGGGAGCCACCGCAATACGGCAAAACCGGTGGCCGGGTCAACTGTTACCATGTCAAGACGAGGCGACAGGGGCTGTGACTCGTCCTGTCCTGTCACTGCCATCGGCAGCAGCAGGGCAAACAGGAGTGTTACTATAGTCTTGAGCGGATTCATCGGGCACCGGCAATGATCTCATATGCTTCGTCAATATTGAAATACGTATTGAAGAGTTCCTTTATTTTACCCGGGGTGATCGTTTTGACAGTCTCTGTGAACCGGTTATAATAATCGTGCCCGGCCTCATGGTCAATAATGCCCCTTATTGTCTCGGCAATTGTAAACGGTCCGTCAAACATGCGGGCTGTCTCACCCATGAGGTGATTCCTTACCAGTGTCATCTCATCATTGCTTACTTCTTCCTCACAAAGAATCCGTATCTCTTTCTTTATCTCATTAAGGGTAGCTTCACGGTACTCATTGGCAACATCGGTCATGATGACAATGTATCCCATCTCACGGAAAGAACCCGCCACCGCATGGATTCCATAAGTGTAGCCTTTCTCTTCCCTGATGTTCCTCATGAGGCGTGAGCCGAAATAACCACCCAGGATTGATGTGGCCACCTGTAACCCCTGGTAGTCGGGGTGAATCCGGGTGATCCCTTTCCATCCCAGCCTCACCGTGCTCTGGACTGATCCGGGAACCTCGCAAAAGATCTCTCCCGCTCTGGCAGTGCCGAAGTACAGCGCGGGTCTTTCCGGTTTGTCTGATCCATCGCGGCCTTGTGTCCCGAAATGCTTCTCCAGCAGGGGTAACGCCTGTTCCGGATGTCTGCCTGCAACAGTTATATACATATTGGAGGGCAGGTAATGCTTTTCATGGAAACGTCGCAGATCATACGTGGTCAGCGACCTGAAATCAGCCTCCCGTGAGATGCGTCCGTAAGGGTTGTCAGCTCCGCAGAGGGCCTCATAAAAGGCTTCCCTGGCGATGACCGATGTCTTTTGCCTGCTGGTAAGAAAAGCCTGTATCCTTCTGTCAGTCAATAACCTGAACTCATGATCAGGGAACGAGGGCCTGAACAGCACTTCTTCGGCCAGTGCCAGCACCTCCTCCAGTTTCCTTGTAAGGGTTACTGTCATGAGTGACGCAGTGTCCTTATCAGCAATATGATAAAGGGCCGCCCCCGTGCTGTCAATGAGGTCATTTATTGTTGCAGCATCATAGCTGCGTGTGCCCTCGGTGAGCATGGCGCTGGCCGACAGAGATGCCAGATGCACCTCCTCCATTACCTGGCCGGCCTGCAGAACACACTCAATCCTCATAAGATCAACCGTGCCTTTGTCTATAAGATATACAGGCACACCGTTACCCAGCTGTAACTTCTCAGGGAAGGAAATCGCTCCGGCTGAGGGGGTGATGATCACCGGTGCTGTTTTTGGTTCTCTTGTTTTCATCTCTTCCCGGGCAGATAATGAATCACATTGCAGTTGCCGGCCCTGAAGGTACGCTGAGATGCGTCCATAATCTCTTCTGCTGTTACACTCATGTACTGCTCCCTCTCACTGTTTATGCCCTCTGCATCACCCAGGACCTCCTGGTAGGCAAGGTTGAATGCCTTGTTGGTGGCACTCATGTATGACATCAGCCGGTTAGATTCATACCTGTTGCGGGCTTTCTCCAGCTCTGCAGCTGTAACATACTCCTCTCCCAGACGGTTGAACTCGGCGGTGATCGCCTCCTCTGCCTTCTTTATATCAATCCCTTCCCTTATCCTTCCGCTGAAGAGGACAAGGCCCGGATCGGCTTCGCCCGAGAGATAGATGTCAGCGTTACTGAAGAGCTCCTTCTTTCTGACAAGAATTGATGGGAACCGGGCTGAGTCATACCCGGCCAGTATGTCTGTCAGAAGATCAAGGATATAGAAATCACGACTGTTCCTTGGTCCGGTATGAAAAGCCATTATCAGTTGAGCGGCCGGCACTTTTCTGTGCACGGTCAGCTCGCGTCTCTCATCCTGTTCGGGCTCCCGTGCCAGATGCCTTCCATTTTGTGCTCCGGCCGGAATGTCGCCAAACCACTTCCCGGCAAGCATGAAGACCACCTCCGGATCAACACTGCCGGCCACACTCAAAATACAGTTTGACGGGGTATAGAACCTGTCATAAAACTCTCTTGCCGATCTGCTGTCTGCCCTTTCTATATGGCTGATATCCATCCCTATGGCAGGCCACCGGTAGGGATGGACCCTGTAGGCAAGCGGTCTGAGCAGCAACAGCAGGTCTCCATAGGGCTGGTTGAGATAGCGCTGCCTGAACTCCTCGGTGACAACACTCTTCTGGTTGTTCAGCTTCTCCTCCCGCAGGTCAAGCCCCCTCATCCTGTCAGCCTCAAGCCACAGGGCAGTCTCAAGATTATTGGAGGGCAGGGTGATGTAATAGTTGGTAATATCATTGTTGGTGAAGGCATTGTTCTCCCCGCCGGCCATCATTACAGGCACATCAAAGAAAGGGACCGCCGGTGTGCCGCCAAACATCAGGTGTTCAAACAGATGTGCAAAGCCCGTGGCTCCCGGCTCCTCATCCCGTGACCCGGCATCATACAGGAGGTTGGTTGTGACCATGGGCGTGGACTCATCACGATGGACTATCACTTTCAATCCGTTGGCAAGCGTGTGCCGCTCAAATCTGATCATAAATTCAAAATATGGCAAACTTACCAAATTTAACATCTGCTCCCTATTTTATCCTATATTTGTGACCTGTATATTGTCCAATTTTTTTCTATTATCTTGAAGGCTCTGTTATTTAAGCAGATAAGACAGCTAAAATCTTTCCTGACCGAGCAGCAGACCATGATTTACCTGCTCAGTTTCGTTGTTGGACTGGTGAGCGCACTGGCTGCCGTAGTGATGAAGAATGCCATTCACTTTACCCATGTTCTGTTCACCCAGGGAGTGATGAAGGGTGCCGGGGGCGTGCTTTCGCTGGCTTATCCTCTGTTCGGGATAATACTGACAGTCCTGGTTGTGAAATACCTTGTGCGTGACAATATCTCTCACGGAGTAAGCAAGGTACTCTATGCCATCTCAAGGCGTAAAAGCTTCATAAAGCCACATAATAACTGGTCATCAATACTTGCCAGCTCCCTGACCATCGGATTTGGGGGGTCAGTGGGAGCAGAGGCCCCAATTGTACTTACCGGCGCATCTATAGGCTCAAATATAGCCCGTTACTTCAAGCTTAATTACAAGTATGTTACCCTGCTCCTGGGGTGCGGAGCCGCCGGAGCCATATCAGGTATATTCAAAGCCCCCATCGGCGGTATCCTTTTCACCCTCGAGGTGCTGATGCTTGACCTGACAATGTCATCAATAGTGCCTCTGCTGATCTCATCCGTAACAGCCGCCACTGTGGCATTCTTTTTTATGGGTGACAACGTTCTCTTTTCCTTCCAGGTCAACCAGGGCTTTACCCTGAGTGAGCTGCCCTATTATCTCATACTGGGTGTCTTCTGCGGCTTTGTGGGACTCTACTTCACAAGGGCTACAATTGGCATAGAGAGACTGTTCGGCAAGATCGGGAACCGATGGACAAGGATGGTCCTCGGGGGATTGCTGCTCGGGGCTCTTATCTACTTCTACCCGGCACTTTACGGCGAGGGGTATGATACTGTGATGCTTCTCCTCAATGCCGAGGCGGGTAAAGCACCGGGTACCATTCTGTTTGGCGGTATTGCCACAGGGTTCTGGGGTTTTGCCATTCTTATGGCTGGACTGCTGCTGCTGAAGGTGCTGGCCACAGCCTCCACCAACGGAGCCGGAGGAGTGGGAGGGGTAGTGGCACCGGTACTCTTCACCGGCGGAGTGGCCGGATACTTTCTCTCCAGCCTCCTGAATCATCTCCTGGGCATTTCACTGGTGGAGAGCAGCTTCACCCTGACAGCCATGGCCGGCGTCTTCGCAGCTGTGCTGCATGCCCCCCTTACGGCAATATTCCTTATCGCTGAAATAACTGAAGGATATGGCCTGCTGATACCGCTGATACTGACCTCCACGGTGGCGTTTGTTACCCAGCGATCATTCAGGAAATATTCAATCTACAATGAACAGCTTGCACTCAGCGGAGAACTGATAACCCATGACAAGGATAAAGCGGTGATGACACTGCTTGACTGGACAAAAGAGGTGGAGAAGGATCTTGTGACGGTGAACCCTGAGGGTAACCTGGGCGACCTGGTGAAACAGATAGCCAGGTCAAACCGCAATATCTTCCCTGTGGTCGATGAATTCAATATACTCGAAGGAGTGGTACTTCTCGATGATGTCCGTGACAAGATGTTCAAGCCCGAGCTGTACGAGAAGATTAGTGTAAGGGACCTGATGACAATACCTCCTTCATATATAGATATCAATGAGAGAGGTGACGTCGTGCTGAAGGCTTTCGAGCAGACAGGAGCATGGAACCTCCCGGTACTGGACAGGGGAAGGTATGTGGGATTTATCTCAAAGTCAAGAATCTTCGGAGCTTATCGCGAGCTTCTGAGGCAGTTTTCAGAGGAGTGATAGCCATTCCTTCACGGCACTGGTTCAGGACTCCTTTATTCACCCTCCGCGTAGAACGCAGGTCATGATCAGAATAAAGATTAAAATGTATATTTGCCCCTGGACCATCCGTTCTGAACCTTTACCGGTGATCGGATATTTATCAACTGAACCAACTTAATTATCATGGAAAGAGACAGCGTTATATTTGACATGATCAGCCGCGAACGCAAGCGTCAGACTGACGGTATAGAACTGATTGCATCGGAGAATTTTGTCAGCCCGCAGGTTCTTGAAGCTATGGGCTCAGTGCTAACCAACAAGTATGCCGAGGGCTATCCGGGAGCACGCTATTACGGAGGTTGCGAGGTGGTAGACGAGGTTGAGCAGCTCGCTATTGACAGGCTGAAGAAACTCTTCGATGCCGGATATGCCAACGTTCAGCCTCACTCAGGGGCACAGGCCAATATGGCCGTCTTCCTGACAGTGCTGAAACCCGGTGATACATTCCTTGGTCTTAACCTGTCACATGGGGGACACCTGTCACATGGCTCGCCTGTGAACTCGTCAGGCATACTGTACAGGCCTGTGGCCTACGGGGTGAAGGAGGAGACAGGCAGGGTTGATTATGACATGATGGAGGAGGTGGCACTGGCCGAAAAGCCGAAAATGATTATCGGCGGAGCATCTGCCTACTCCAGGGAGTGGGATTATGCGCGTATGCGGGCTATAGCTGACAAGGTTGGCGCAATGCTGATGGTTGATATGGCACACCCTGCAGGACTGATAGCAGCAGGGCTCCTGGAAAATCCGCTTAAATATGCACACATAGTTACCTCCACTACTCACAAGACGCTCAGGGGGCCTCGCGGAGGTATAATTCTCATGGGAACAGACTTCCCGAATCCATGGGGGGTGACCACACCCAAGGGAGAGATAAAGATGATGTCAGCAATGCTTAATTCAGCTGTCTTCCCGGGAATACAGGGCGGACCACTGGAGCATGTCATCGCCTCCAAAGCCGTCTCATTCGGTGAAGCACTGACACCTGAATTCCGCACCTACCAGCAGCAGGTAAAGAAAAATGCCGCAGTCATGGCTGATGCATTTATCTCACTCGGCTACAAAGTGATCTCCGGCGGAACAGATAACCATTCAATGCTTATTGATCTTCGTACTCGCTTCCCGGAAATATCCGGAAAAAAGGTTGAGAATACCCTCGTCAGAGCACATATCACAGTCAACAAGAACATGGTGCCATTTGATTCCCGTTCACCCTTCCTGACATCCGGAATAAGGGTGGGAACACCGGCTATCACTACACGCGGCCTCAGGGAAACCGATATGAGCAAGATTGTCAGCTTTATAGATGAGGTGCTTGTCAATATTGAGAACGAATCAGTTATTTTGGAAGTGGGCGAAAAAGTTGTGAAGATGATGAAAGATTATCCTCTCTTTGTCATGTAGGAAATTACCAATCCCTTTACTACTTTTGTTGTTATGGAAAAAGTTGTCTCCCGGTCTGACAGCCTGATTTATGTGGTTGATGATGACCCTGTGGTTACAGGCCTTGTCTCTGCGCGCCTTGATGCTGCCGGCTACAGGGTCAGACCATTTGCATATGCGGAGGAGTGTATTGCAGGTCTGGGGGAAGAGCTTCCTGACCTCATTATTCTCGACTTCTATTTCCTGAAGGAGGACGAAGTACCCATGAATGGCATGGAAGCATATGATGAGATAACCAGGATAGCTCCGGGGATACCCGTCATTATGCTCTCTGCCCAGGAGAAAGGTGAGGTGGTACTCGAATTCGCACGAAAGGGAATAGCTGACTATGTCATTAAGGACAGTGACCTGATAGACAATCTGCAGATGTCAGTCAAGGCGGTCCTCGAAAGATAGTCCCCTCTGCTGATGGAATGGTATATGTACCTGGCTGTGATAGCCGCCGGCCTCTTTGCAGGATTTGTAAATACTCTGGCCGGCAGCGGATCATTGATTACACTCCCTCTGCTTATGTTCCTCGGCTTGCCGGCCAATATAGCCAACGGAACGAACCGAATAGGTGTATTTGTTCAGAGCCTGGTAAGCAGCACAAGCTTTAAAAAACAGAAACTCTTTACAGTAAGAGAGGGTCTCCGGATGTCATTGCCCGCACTGGCCGGAGCCCTGCTTGGATCACTGATAGCCGTCAGGATCAATGAGCGGATAATGGAACTGTTGATAGGCGGTCTGCTAATCATTATGTTTTTTATCATCCTCTACAAGCCTGAACAGTGGGTGCGTGATCATGCACACTCAGCCATAATGAGACGCCGCTGGTGGGTGCCTGTGGTCTTTTTTTTTATTGGTATCTACGGTGGTTTCATTCAGGCAGGAGTGGGTTTCTTTCTGCTGGGAGCCCTGGTGCTGGGCGCAGGCCTCGGACTGACCAAAGCCAATGCCCACAAGGTCTTTATTGTGGCTGTGATGACCACTATAGCTCTTGTGGTCTTCATTGCCAGTGACCAGATCCACTACCTTTATGGTATTGTGCTGGCTGCCGGCCAGGGAGTTGGTGCATGGCTCGGTTCACGTGTTGCAGTGAGCTGGGGACCACGGGTGGTCAGAATAATCCTCCTAGTGGCAATTATGGCCTCGGCAATAAAGCTGACAGGCCTCTTCGACCTTGTGGTGCAGCTTTTCTGAACGCCTGGATGATAGCGCATTCCGCCGGGAACACTATTTGAGTTTGAAGATGTAAGTAATTGTGCCTACCTGTGTCTCCGGAGCATTTGGATTGTTGTCAAACTTGGTCTTCAGGGCCGCCTGCCGGGCTGCCTCAATCAGACGAGCGTCACGTACCGTCGTCTTGGGTACGCCAGCCCTCACCATCACAACATCTCCCGAGCGGTTAACCCTTACCTCCACAGTGACCGTACCTTCATCCTGTATGTCGTAGGAAGGCCTGGTCAGCGACTGATGCTTCCTGCCTGCCAAATCATATGATATATTACTGTTGCCTGTCCCTCCGCCGGGACCGTAGGTGCGCACTCCCTCGGTGCCAGACTCAACACCCTGGTTACCCTGTCCTCCTGCCACTCCTTCACTCTGTTCTGTGGTGCCTGTATTTCCGGTATTCCCAAAAGCAGACCTGGCTTTTGCGTTGGCCTCGTCAATACGTCGCTGCTCCTCCTCCCGCTGACGCCTATCGGCTGCCTCCCGGGCCAGACGCTGCCTCTGCGCCTCCGCCTCCAGCTCGCGCCTTATCTCCGCGGCGCGCGCCTCGGCCTGCCTCTTTAACTCCTCGGGATCAGGTTCCTTCTTCTCAACCTCCACAGCCTCCTCAAAATCCTGTGTAAGCAATGCCTCCTCACCCCCTTCATCACCTGATGATGGCGGAGGAGGGGGAGGTGATACAGGCTGCGGCGCAGGCTCAATCAAACCTCCGCCGGTCTCGTCAAAGCCGAAATTGACAAGCAAACCCTCTTCCACCGGATCCGGCACCTTCACCCTGAAAGTGACAAAGATGATCAGCAATGCAAACAGAACATGTATAATGGCACTGATGATCAGCCCAAGTTGCCTTTCCTTCGTGAGTGGCTCTCCAACGCTATTTAGGAGTAGTGGCAAGTATAAGTTTGTACTGGTTTTTCGCTGCAATATTCATCACGTTCACAACATACTCAACAGGAACACTCCTGTCAGCATGTACGGAGATGTAGATCTCCGGATTACTTCCAACCTTCGCCTGCAATGCAGCTTCAAGGTTCTCAAGTGCTATCACCTGATCTTCAATGTAATATTGAAAATCCTTTGTTATTGATACCGTGGTCATCGGCCTTGCCGAGGTCTGCGTGGTGCCCTTGGGCAACAACAGCTTCAGGGCTGTGGGATGTACCAGGGTTGAGGTCAGCATGAAGAACAACAACAGAAGGAATACTATATCAGACATTCCTGCATTGCTGAAGTTGACACTGACTTTATTCTTGTTTGATATAGCCATCACCCATTATTTTACAGGTTCATTGAGAATGTCAAGGAACTCGGTGGAGGTCGTCTCCAGCTGGAATACCACATTCTCTACCCTTACAACCAGCAGATTGTAACCGAAGTAAGCCAGGATGCCAAGTATCAGACCCCCGACAGTGGTAATTAGCGCAGTATAGATACCTCCGCTGAGAGTGCTTATATCCAGGCTGTTGCCTGCCAAAGACATCCCATAGAAAGCCTTTACCATACCAATAACTGTCCCCAGGAACCCCATCAGGGGAGCTGCACCGGCTATGGTTGCCAGGGTCGGGAATCTCTTCTCCAGCTTGTGTATCTCAAGTTTACCCACGTTTTCAATGGCTTCAGTTACATCGGCCAGCGGCCTGCCAAGACGATTGATACCCTTCTCCACCATCCTGGCCTGAGGTGAGCTGGTCTTCCTGCAGAGCTGCAGTGCGGCATCAACCTTGCCCTCGTACATGTAATCCTTAATGCGGTTCATAAAGTTGGCATCACCCTTGGATGCCTTCTTTATTACCAGATACCTTTCAATGAAAATGTACAATGCAACAAATGAGAGAAGGGTGAGCAGGTACATAACCCAACCACCTGCCAGGTAGAGGTCTGCCAGTGACATGGTTGCCTCTTCTGCGGTCTCCGCGGCTGCGGTTGTACCCTGTAATAAAATGCTAGCTGATATCATTGTCTGTGATTTAAGATGTTAACGGTTCAACATGCCTTCTTTATCATCGGGCGAATATAGTAAAAAACGGATTACTACTCCTGTAAGTATCCTGATGTTGATAAATTGGGCCCATTGTTGAAAGGTATTTTTACTTCTCATTATACTCCTTATCATCTTCTTCGGCATCACCTATCCTGCGCTTCTCCTCTGGCCTGATGAACAGGTCCTTGAGGGTGTTGAAGTCGCGCCTGTAAAAAACCCCCACCCCCTGGGTGTATGGATGTACCTGGTAGTAGAGGTTGTAGTTGGAACGATTGAACACTTTGAATCTCAGCATGTCAGTGAGTCTTACCTCAACGGTGAACTCACCGCTGATGTTGCTGGCAGTGGTGTTTGACTGATTGCCCCTGACATCCACATTGCCGTTGACGGTTACCATATTATTCAACAGCTGAGTGGAGAGAGCCAGCTCAACCTCCTGGTCAGTAAGCTCGCTGCCAGGTCTGTAACTGAATCCTATGTCAAAGTCGTTACTGATCTGTGACAGCCAGTTGCTGAGCTGGTTGGAGAGCATCTCTGTAGTGGTTGTTACACCTACGTTCGGTGAAACAGGCACTCCGGTCTGTCCCATGGGAGTACCGATGTTTGATCCTGCATTATAGAGTGACGGATCAGGATAAAAACTGTTCATTACCAACAGGTACAGGAACTGACGGCTCAGCTCCTCCTCAGTATCTATGGCTACCCGCAGCAACTCGCGCGTTCTTTCATCAGCCGTGGGGAGGTTGATGTCAAAGCTGATTGCAGGATTAAGCAGTTTCCCTGAGAGGCTGAGGATGCACTCAACAGGCAGCTTTACCTTTAGTTCTGAAAATTCTTCTTCGCCAAAGATCTCGGAGAGTGCTGCCTTGGTTTTATAGAGAGCCCTGATGTTCAGACTCGCATCCTCTATTGGACCGTTCCATGATACTGTGCCCCCTTCCTCCACGGCGAACCGTTTGTTCAGGATGTTGCCCAGGGTAAAGAGATAATCGCCGTCATCAATGACATAAGTCCCTGACATACTAACATCACCGCGCGAGGAGAGTGATATGTTCAGTTCCCCTTCACCCTGGCCTCGTATAACCCCGCCCGATGTCTCATCAAGGATAAGCTGGACCTCTGCCTCAGGGGTAACCTCCAGGATAAAGTTGAGTTCAATCTTGCTCCCGCTCTCCTGCCTGATGAATACATTCCGGTCTGAGGCCACCTGCTCTTTGTCATCTTTCTCTTCAGCACTGACAAAAGTGATGTATGGATAATCACTCACACTTGCCGAAGTGTTGAGCGGTATGAAAAACTCAGTGTTTGGCGCTGTACGTGCCGATATATTGAATACAATCTTCTCATCGTTACCCCTGATACCCGCATACCCTGAAGCATAGGCCTTGCCATAGAAACTGTCGCTGTCCTTTGGCCTGGTGTTAAGTACCAGCATCCTGTCCATGTTAATGTCAAAGCTCACTCCCATATCCTTGAATGAGCGGTGCGTAAGCATCCCGTTGATGCTACCCGTATTTCCTTTCTCGTCAGTGATCCCTATATTTCTGAAAGATATGCCTTCAGGAATGAACCTTACACTGTCAGAGAAGCTGTACCGCGTTTGCAGGAAGTCTATCTTCATGGAGGCATCACGTGCCATCACCGAGCCTGTAATCACCAGCTCCTTTGGCTTTCCTTTCAGCCTGACGGTACCTGTCCCTGCCCCCTGCAGTCCGGAGGCAAAAGTGCGCACGAACGGATTGATAATATCCAGCGGCAGGTCAGATGCTGAGACAGCAAGGTCAGTCATCCTGGAAGAAGGTGCATAACTGCCCTTAATATCAATCATCTTCCTGCCTTCCAGGTTGTTGCTTACATCTATTGCTGCCACCCGTCTGCGCGGATCCCATTCGCTGCTTATTGAGACCAGACCGTAATTGTTGTCATTCATTTTGAAGTCCTCAACTTTCATGTCACTCTCAAACAGTAAATTGTTATAGACATCAGAGAGAGTGATGCTGCCGTTCATTGACCCTTCAAAAGTCATCATCTGACTGTCCTCCTTCTGCCCGGGATCCTTGTTGACCAGGTTGTTGAGATATGATATGTTGAGGCCTTCAAAACTCATGGTAAGCCTCTCCTCTGGAGACCCCGAAAGTTTGCCGTCGAGTCTGATGTACCTGGTCCTGCTGCTGGCCAGTAAGTTGTCAAACAATGCACTGGTGGAATCAATGACAATCCGGGCAGGGCTGATGTTCCAAGGCGTATGATTGACGGTGAAGCCGGCAGGGAGTAAAGCTATGGTCATTACCGGTTTGTTCAGCTCATTAAGGCTGAAGAATCCGCTCGCCATCAGCTCACCAAACGTGCGGCCTCCATCCCTGTTATCCCACCTCATTCCCATGTCAATGGTGTCATTCATGCTCCCTGCCTCCAGGATGAAATTACCCAGTTCTGACCTGTCAGGCAGTAGTACGGTATCAACATTCATCTCAGCCTTCAGCTTAGAGCCGGCAAAAGAGCCTGTAAGCGTCATATGTCCCAGACGGATCCCGGAAAAAGTAATGGCATCCGATTTCACCCCGGCAATCATTTCCGGACGGTCTGACCAGAAATGGCCGGTGAGACGGGTTCCCTCTGCAATGCTCAGTCCTGTACCAAGGAAATCATTAAGCTTGTCTATCCTTTTGGCTCTTACGTCTATGGCAAACATGGCTGCAGGTGTCTCTTCTCCCTTTGTCTCTGCCGGCTCTTCAAACCGCGAGGGCAGCAGACGGGCAAGCATGACCGCCATTGTTTTTTTGATGGCTTCAATGGAGTAACGGCCTCTTACCTCCGCATCGGCGAAATCTGACCTGAGCTGCAGGAGCGGCTCACCTGCCACAATCTCTGATGTCACCAGGAAATCATAGATACTCAGCTTCCCGTTGGAATTTTCAATGGTTGAGTTGATAAGCCTCAGGTTACCCTCCAGGTTGTCAGTGCTGTTACCCCTGAAGTTGGCAGTCACTAGGGCGGAGGCTTTGAATATTGAATCCTTCTCAATCAGGTTGAGTGTGTTCAGGTCGGCATGTGCAAGATTCAGACTGAAATCAAACTCGGGCATGCTCTTCTCCAGGTCAAACCGGCCCATCAGGTCCATCTCTATGTTGGGCTCCATCACCTTCACACTGCCATCCCATATATTGTCTGCATATGTTCCTGAGACGCTTATGTTACGATAGAGGTAGTTGTTTATCTTCACGCTGTCAACCACCCCGGTTATGTTTGCAGTAAGATGGCGAAATGACTCCGTTGAACCATCTATCTCTGCATGCATCCATAACCCGCCGAACATCTCCTCATCCCTGGCAATGTAACCCAGATCCACATTGCTTGTCCTGAGTGATCCGCTGAAGCCAAATGTGTTCCGACCGTCAGGCTTAAGTGACAGGTCAGTGACAAAGGTACCACGTTCAGTTGTCAGCTTGCCGAAGGAGACGAAATCAGTTGTAAATCCCGTAAAATTTCCCTTATATGAAATCAGGCCGAGGTCATGTATCACCTGGGGCAGTTTAAGCGGCTTCTTTAGCGGAACTGAAAAACATTCAATATCATCAGCCCGTGTCTGCATCTCATTGAAATCAATATACAGAAAACTGT
>CAZVLJ010000017.1:0-19805 GCA_964627825.1 uncultured Rikenella sp.
GTGCACAATTCAAATCTGAACTGTCAACTGTAATACCCGCATACCTCTGGAAATGCATCTCGCCGTTGGCGTAAGTAACGTTGTAAAGTATATCAGCTGTGTTGTCTCCATTGTTGGTAACCGTGATGACTACCCTGGAGCCACTGATATTTGATGCGAAGGTATCCCAGTTCCAGTCAGATGTAAGAACGGCTGTGCCATAGCCGGTACCCCATCCGAAACTGTCCATGCGAACTACAGCATTTTCAGTATTGTCAGCTTTGCGAAGAATTGTACAGGGGCTGTTATAGTTATTAACCCCGTTGGAGTAACAGTAGAGGGTAATCGTCTTGCTGGACCCTGATGCAACTGTATAGTTATCAGAGAATGCCGTCCACCATCCGGAAGAAAAGTCAGTATTTCCTACCTGACTCACACCCTGAACGAGAGTAAAGGGGCAGGTGGTAGTTACTGTTTGTGTTGCCCCGACAAAAGAAATGACAGCGGTCTGAGAACCTGCGGCAGCCGGGATCTTGCCAAACTTAAGAGATGCGTTTGGAATAACAGCTGATGTACCGTCAGAATATGTGCCTGTTACAACAATACCCCTGGTGTTGAATATGATAGAATCGCTGTTGAAGTAATAATATGTGGTAAGAGCTGGCATCGTAGTAATCTCCAGACTTACAACAGGGTTGGTTACTTCCAGTTTGTAGATGGTTGATATCGCCTGACAGAATGCACCCTGCTTGGTTTTGCTGTATGCCACAACAACTGTCTTTTCCCCGAGTGTAGTCATATCAGGAATAACATTAAATGATAAATCTGCAGAATCAACCTCCTCGGAAGATCCGTCAGCGAATGTGACAGTTGCAATTGCGTCACCCCAGTAGTTTTCGTTACCTAATTCTACAAAGGCAGGAGCTCCTGTTATATCGATCGAGACCGGGTCAACGTCCTCTATAGTAGTAACTTTAGAAGGTATAAGGTATGCCTTTTTCATCTCGAAATGGCTGGCATCGGTCACCAGGAAAGCCGCTATATCATCCGTGGCAGAAACCGGTTGCTGATATGTCATGACCAGTGATACGCCATTTGTTCCAACGGCAGTGGCTGTTAAAAATACATTGCCGGTAGCAGAATGGTCAATATCAAGAGAAACACGGGCACCTTGCATCGTAGTCCGGAAGTCGTTCCAGATATCCCCATCTCCGTCGGTATCGGGATAGCTGATGGATATTAATCCTAAATCGAAATCATCATTACCCCAACCGTAAGCATCGGCACGTAGAGTAAAATATCCTACCTCTCCATTTTCCGGGGTGTAATCTTCCGGGTTGGCTTCTACATTGGAGACGGCAACATTCCAGTTGTTCCAGTTGCTGACACCGTTACCGTAGTTTAAAAACTCCAGATGCAAAAGCTTGTTTGCAGGAATGATGAAGTAATCAGAATGAGCGCCGTTCCAGCCGGTAGTGTTATTTTCGGCTCCTACTATCGCTGAAACAATAATAAGATAAGTAGTGTCACCGGTATTTGGCTTCAAAGCTGCAATCGAGTCGATCCTTCTCTGCAGGTCAGAGGGCGCATTGATTGAATAAATATCCAAACCCTCGCAGCCAACCAGGACAAATGCTGCCAAAACTGTAGCGTACAATACGCATTTCATCAGTTTAATTGTTTTCATAGATCATCAGTTTAGTTCTTTTGTATAATATGACTCTCGTACCATGGTTGCTATCGAACCTCAAGCCCTGTAAATGACTTTATGGTACCTGTCAGTAAAGATCAGGGGTGAGTTACTGCCCATCGGGGCGCCGCCCGTCTTAATGTCCGTCAGCCTCTCTCCCGGGATCTGCGAGACAGCTCCGTCGACCGTCTCTTTTTTCAGTACACTGTAACCGACAACAACTACGGATTTTATCTCCGCTGTAGTTTCGGCCAGCGTGCCATTGATTACCTTCTGCGTCCCCACGGTGATGGTCCGGGTGTTCATCCCTGCGGATGAGAACACCAGCACCTCACCGGGCGAAGCATTGATACTGTACTTTCCGTCGATGTCAGTCGATACCCCCCCCGGTGGTCCCCTTTGTTACAAGGATCACACCGGGAAGAGTCTCTCCATTTTCATCAACAACATTGCCCGTGATAGTCAGCTGCTGACCCTCTGCCGTCAGTGGAAGCAGGACAAGCAGACACATCCAGGCATGCAAACGCACCTTTGTGATAAAGTCTGGTTTCATTTTTAATGAGGTTGGTTAGAATAATTAGGGTGTTATTTTTTGAACTTTAAACAATTATCTGATAAGCCGTTACACCAAATCCCCATTCACTTACGTGTATTTATTACACTTTTTTATCAATGAAAAAAGAACACTATTAGCCTCTCTAAATTTAATTAATGTAAAAAATACACTTTTGTCTCCTTATGCAATTTAGGAATTTTTTATAATACAGAGATTAATTTACAAAAGTTTTTTTGCACACGATTGAAATAAAAGGTTACAGGTATCTGGCCGCTACAGGTCAGGAAGAGAGCCTACGGCAAATTTTATGGCATCATCTGGCATCGCGGACCCGTGATTTTACGGTGTGATTAAAATATTAAACTCGAAGCTTGCCGTAAAACTCCCCCCTGCTTCCGGCGAATAGACCAGCGCCTGTCTGAGGGTGTATTCTTCTCCGGGGCTGCACCTTCCCGGATGCTGTCCGAGGGAGAAGACAAAACTGGCCTCGTTGAACTCCGAGAAAATCCTGTTCTCCCCGGACTCTCCCGATACATATGCGCACACATCCCCTGCAGCATTGAACCAGTGGCCGTAGCCGTTGGCGGTGGACGAAGAAGCAAAGGTGCCGTCCCTGTTCACGCCGTAAAACCTGATCTTACTGGTTGATGAAGGCTGTCCGATATTAAAGGTTATTTCTGACCCTGTCATTACAAAGGCGTAACAGAGCTTAACCAGGTCAATTGAGACGGTAGTCCCGGTGTAACCTGCCGGGTCGGCCTTAAATGAAACATTATACACGAATGAAGTATCATGAGGCTGATCCTCTTCGGTGAAGTCAAGCAGGCCGTATATGTTAGTTCCCTGGAACTTAACCTTGTAGGGCCACTGCTCGTCGTTTGACTCGTCATCATCCCAGGGATGCATCCAATAGACTGCAGGAGCACTGCTAACCACGAACCACAGATCCTGGCAGTTTGTCGGGCAGACGAATGACGCTGTGCCGGCGGAAGCTGAGAACATGTCACTGTAAACCCTTGTGCCGTCAGAGAGCAGGGCCACATATCCGTACCGCCATCCAGCGGCGGTGCTGTTGATGGATCTGTATCCCGCTGCTCCGGCTATCCCTTCAAAGGTGGCTGTCACATTTGTGCCTGCATCAGGCACATTAAGCCTGATCACGTTGTATCCGTGGTTCTCAATGCAGTCCTCCGGCACTATCTGTCTGAAACCATCAGCCGCCTTGTTCAGGTTGCAGCTGTGATGTCCGATGCGGCTGCTGCCTATCGTACGCAGGGCATCCAGATCCCAGGTCACCATCCGGCGGGCATAGTCAAACTGTTCATCATTGTACTGCTCAAGTGTTATGCCGGTGATACGCATATAGGCCTGAGCGGGATCCTCCACGCCTGTGGCACCGGACTCACGCCACAGGCGGGCAATAAAGTCAGATCCATGTTTATCTGCCCAGTAATAGTTTATGAAGTAATTGGCATAACGCTGATACTCATTGAAAGTTGAGCGGTGGCAATTATCAATATAAACATTGAAGTTATAACTGTTGAATGCCTCTTCCGGGTAACTCTGGTAAGCCTGCCATTGAGCACACTGCTCCCAGTAGCCGTTGCCGCCATTGCCGCCAAAGCCATACCTCCAGCCAGAGTTGCCTCCATGATCACAATAGACCTGGTACTGGAAACTGTGACCTATCTCGTGTGCAATGGTTGGTCCGACGGGCTGACATGTGGAGGGGCTGACCCACAGGGCACCGATTATATTGTCATAGCCTGCGCCCGTCGCCAGCCAGTCAGTCTGGTAAAGCAGGAAGATCATCATCTTGTACTGGTCTGTCTTTGAATTCCCGGGAGTTAGAAACCCGAGAGTATTGACGTTCATGTCCCAGAACTCCTCAGCCTTCTCCAGCAGGTCATCAATATCAACCCTGTACTTAGGATCAGCACAGGTGGTAGGAGTAACAAAGCCATGCTCATCATAACCCTTACCCCAGAAGACAATGAAATGTTCCGACTGCCTGCTCCGGCCGAAATACCAGGTGCTTGAGCTGTTATACAGATCCATGCCTCTCATCTCCTGGGGTATATATATCCTGCTCACATCCACCGAAGCAGGATCGAATCCTGCCTCCTGGACTACAGTGATTATGCCCCGCGTTGCACCGGATACCACTGTCACCTTGGCAGTACGCCCTGATGGTGTAGTGTTCTTTTCAAAAGTCAGCTTCACAGTCACCGGCACGCCGGGAACACCCCCGAGGATGGATGCATTAATCCAGAGCTGGTCAATAGATATGATACTCCACTTCTGGTCAGAGGAGATCTGCACCGTTGCTTCTCCTCCCGCGGCTTCAGCAGTGATCTCGGTAGCCGAGATGACCAGGTTAGCATCCGGCTCCGGCTTCTCGCCGCAGGCAACAAGCAGAAGCAAGCCCAGGCATAATAACAGTATGCTAAGCCTTCTGAAATTCCTGTTATCATTATCTGTCTCTTTTGCCTGTCTCATTTCACTCATTCTCTTTATCAATTCAACAATCCCACAGAGTTCAGCCTGCGTTCCTCCTGTGCCTGAGTTTCATCTTCACAATATGGCTGTCAGATGATACCGGCAGCTCAAAGATGATTGTCCCGTTCTTTTCTGCTGACGGCCTGATCCTTTTACCATCAATGCGGATCTTTGCTCCCCGGTCTGAGGTGACCATCATCCTTGTCTGATGATTGTCGCCCGTCCGGTTCTCCAGTACAAAGGTCACCCTCTTCATTGATCTGTCAACCTTTATCTCTTTGCCTTCGGCGAAGCCGTCACGCTCCAGTTCGATTGTAAACCTCCGGCCTGTTGTTACAGCAGAGAATCGAGCCCTGACACCATCACGCGGTTCAACCAGGAATGATCTTTTCACTGTTGCCACCGTCCCTCCGTAAGCGATCCATCCGAGCAGCGGATCATCAGTCAGGACCGTCTGTGCCGTGCGGAAGATGGCTCCATTGCCCAGGTCTGCCTCAC
Source organism: uncultured Rikenella sp. (assembly GCA_964627825.1). Taxonomy (GTDB): domain Bacteria; phylum Bacteroidota; class Bacteroidia; order Bacteroidales; family VadinHA17; genus SR-FBR-E99. The sequence goes on from CAZVLJ010000017.1 coordinate 5,223, forward strand.
CGTCATAGAACCATGCTCCCCGGTCAATATCTTTTCTTATCCACGCACGCCCGGTCTTTGATTCCATAAAAGCCCATCCCATGGCGCCGTCACGCTCTTTGCCCGGGAACCAGTACCCGTAACCCGATTCTTCAGTCCCCGTATTCATTAGAGCATAGGGAGCAAGGTATGAAGCATAACCTAGCTGCAGCCAGTCATATGGCTTTTCTGCAAATCTTATGGCATAATCAAGGACAGACCATCCTCCCATTCTTGCCATGTAGCTGAGGCAGTGGTTGTCAGAACTGTAGGTAATGTCGCTTCCCAGGAGAAAATATTTTGCCTCCAGCCAGCCGCGTACAGCCAGGCCCGCATAATGCTGCCTCTCCATGAAGTCACGTGCTGCATCCCTGGTAACCGAGGGATGTGAATACCAGACGCTGTCATTCTTGTCAAACCAGAGGTTGGTGTCAGGCTCCATCTCATTCAGGGTCCCGTACTTTGCAAAGGCATAGGAGGATTCGAATGCTGTGCGGTCAACGGCATACTCGGACCTGAAAGGATATTTATCATCATAGATAAAATACTTGACCTTCTTTTCATATTCTGCCCTGAGCCAGTCAGCCTCCTCCTGCCTGCCTTCACGTTCCAGGTCAGCAATCAGGCTTTCTATCACCAGCTCATTGTAGCATCCCCACTTGTAGGTCTCATACCAGGGCAGGATCTCATAGGGATAGATGAAACAGGCACTGGCTGTCTGCCATGCACGCTCCAGGTAGCCGGCAGCATCAAGATAGTGCACCTTGTCAGGATACATCCCGGCTATCTGGTACATGTGATAGTAAAGCATTGTGACATGCGGGTAGTCATATGATCTCCATATCTTCATCTTGTCAAGGTTGGAGTGCCTGATCTTTGCCCTCTCCGCAGGGTCACGCGCCACCTTCCAGTTGGGGACCCCATAGATGCCATAAGGATAAGGATCATCTGTATCAGTCCTCTGCAATCCGTTCCATACAAAATTTTCCAGGTAATATTCAACTGCGTCTATCTCTTTCTGATCAGGGAAAAAGACATTCTTGGCTGCAACATAGGGAGCCTTGCAGAGACCCGGGTCATCGCACGCAAGCACGTAACCCCACCATCCGTCAAACCCGTCAGTATTATCGGGTCCGCGGAGGATGCCGTTCTTCATGTCATAGGCAGAAAAGAGACCGTCGTACCATTTAGTGGTGTCACGGTGCTGGGTGCTGTTCACGATAAATGAGCTCCTCTTCTTTACCAGGGTCTCAAGCGGCTCCGTGGCGAAAAACTCAAGATATATCTTTTGCGTCTCACCATAATGAACCGTCAGTATATTCTCACTAAGCTTCCTGAAGCTCACTTCATAGAGATTGTGTCCCGGGAGTTTCTCTCCCAGGTATCGGATATCAGTATCGCCTGGGTACTCAGGCACTATAGAATCAATTACGTTCCTGGTGTGAAGAGAGAACTGCGCCGTCAGGTCAGTAGGAACAGCCATTCCCGGCACAACCCTGATGTCAAGGAGCCCCTCGTCATAAAGCAGCTGGCGCATCATGTCCCAGTTGTCAGCCCAGCCGGAAAAACTCCATAAAAGGTGGGCAATGAAAGGATGAGGCAGCCCCTGATGCAAGCTCTTCCCCTCATAATATCAGTTTGCTTCTTTATTGATCCATACTATTGATGTCGGTCTCCGGTCCCTGACCTGTTCACCCTCCCTGGGTGTGTCAGGGGCACCTGGCCTGTTGAGCCTCAGATAATTGGGAATAGCGAGCAAATCACTGCCGTCACTCCATTTACCTTTGATGGCCATGAAACCGCCAAACATATCGTCGCACCACTCAGTCTCCAGAGGGGCATCACCAATACTCTGTTCTATATCAGGCTGGTCAGCCTTCTCCACATTGTAGATCAGCGGGCCATACCTGAGGGCTACCCTGCCCCTGTCGGCAACTATCCTCTCATCAGCAGTGATCTGCTGTATCTCCATAGGGATGACGAAGGAGATAATATCACCCTTATTCCACTCTCTTGTGATGGGCACATATCCCCTGTCAGTTCCCACCGTGACAGCCTCTCCGTTGACGGTCAGCCCGCTGATTGTATTCAGCTCCGGACCTGTGACATACAGGTCACTGGTCTTTCTGTCGGGAACCCTTACCCATACTGTAAATTCTTTAGTCTCAGCCGGATTGACTGTGATGGAGACATCACCCTTCCACGGATAGTCGGTCTTCTGTACCATCTCCACATCAGTGCCGGCCACCTTCTCAACGTTAATGGTGCTGCCGATGAAGAGGTTGACGTAGATCCCGTCATCGCTCTTGACATATGTCCATGTGGGTATCATTAGCAGGGTCCTGGGTATGTTGCCCACGCAACAGGGACACACGTGCCATTCAGAACGCATGTGGTCAGATGAGAGCGGGTTGGTGTAAAAGAAATTCTTCCCTTCAAAATCAAGAGAGCCGAGCAGTGCATTGTACATTGTCTCCTCGTACAGATCGGCATATTTTGCATCGTGATAAGCGATGTTCATCTTATGCTGGAAGAAAATGAGCCCGCAACTTGAGCAAGACTCGCAGTAGGCATTGTTGCCCAGCGAATAGTTGCCTCCGAAACCTTCCGAGGTCTCGCCGCTGCCTACACCTCCTGTCACATAGTATTTTTTGTTTACCATGTTGTCCCAGAGTGACATCACGGCACTCTGGTAGTCAGTGTCACCTGTTTCGGCAGCAACGTCAGCCATTGCTGAGTAGTTGTAAACCGCCCTTACGGCATGGCCCACAGCCTCATACTGTTGCTGCACCGGCACATGGCTCTGATCATATTCAGATCCATTATTGCGGTTGTCAAGGAGGAACCTGGCAAGCTCAACATAACTGTCACCGCGGCCATTGCCCTCCATGTCATTAACAAAGCGGCCGAAACGCACCAGGGCCTGTTCCATCTCCTGGTGCCCGTCATACCACTCCTTCTTGCCGGGACCAATATTATCCACCCAGCAGTCGGCCAGCTTCTTTGCAGCATCATAGAGCCTGGTGTCCTTTCCTTCAGTGAGGGTGTAGTGGTTTATGGCTGATTCGATGAAGTAACCGGCAACATAGCCTTCATGATTGCCCCGTGTCTCCGGTGCCCATCTCTCCTTCCATCTGGTGGTGTCACGAAGAGTGAAGGCAGTCTGCAGATATCCGTCGGGTTCCTGTGCTGAAAGAATGACGGGAATCCATTTTTCAAGTGTCTTCTTCATCATCTCCTGTGCAGCAATGATCTCCTTATCGCCCTGCGGATCAACCATCAGCGCAATGCAGATTGACTCAATTGTCTGATGAACCCATGCATTCGAGAAGACATAACCGAGATGATTACCGTGAGGTTCACCACGCAGTGCCTTTGCTGCCTCGATAAAATTGTCAAGCCCACCCTGACCTCTCTCAAGGTCAGTCCTTTCGATCATCTTAACACAATGAGGTATCCAGTTCACTATCAGCGCCTTGGCGCGATCATTCCAGAGAGGATTGTCAATCTTGTACCTGCGTGTGTAAACCACGTCAAGCCTCTTCTCCTCCGGTGGGTTGACAACGGTTACCTTCAGCGATGAGGAGGCCTCCATCTTGCCTGCCCGGGCTGAGAGAGTAAGTGTGTAGTCGCCGGGAAGACTGAAGGTGGCTGAGGTTGTATCACGCCCTTTATCTTCAAATTTGACACTGCCCGGCCCTTCTGCCGTCCAGAGAGTCTTCCTGAGCGGGTCAACACTCTTGATCAGCCCCGAGAGATAAGTCTTGCCACCGGTTATTACCATGCGGTCAACTCCGGCAGTGATGACCGGTGCCACAGCGGGAGCATTGACAGGCTTTAAGACCTGCCACTCAAGTACTGGCGACAGGAATAGCTCTACCGAATCAAGCTCAAGCATCAGCTTTGTAGTTGAGACCTCAGTGAAAGTGGTGTGGTTGAATTTGTCATTGTCAAGCCCCAGCCCGGCGGCATTCTCCACATCAACATATTCCTCTCCGTTCCAGTATTTGAATCTGTAAGCCTGAGGAAGCTTCACCAAACTATCATAGTCATAAAGGAAGAGGGCAACCTCATCAATTGCGACAGGCTGTTCCCACACATATTCATAGATCATGACATTGAGACCGTCGTGTCTCTGTGGCCTGTTCCGATTGGTCATCCAGCGCCTCATCTGGTCGGGGACACTGTCAGGGATCAGTCCGTCATTAAGTTCCATGACCTCCCTCGGTCCCCGGCGGGTGACCTGGGATGAGCCTGCGAGCACTGCAAGGTTGTCCTTGTCTGATTGTGTGGCCCCGCCCGAAACACACGACGGGATTATCATGACGGCCAGAATTGCGGCAGCCAAAATCAGTATGATTCTGTTTTTTCTCATTTTCCCGGTGTTTTAAAGATTATGCAATATTTTATGGTTCAGTAGTTTACATTGAAAACATACAGGTTAATGCTGGCTGGTTCTGCAACCAGGCCCTTGCCCGGTGAGACTTTTGCCGGGCCGATTATCCTGACATTCTCCGGCCTCCCCGGCTCATTGGTGGCCATGTCATCAGGTGCTGTGACCTGCCATAGTTCGCCCTCTGCTGCCACTGTTCCGTTAAGGATAGTCATTGGCACCTTAACCTCTTCCCATGTTGGATTGACGATTGACACCGTCAGCTTACTTCCGTCAGCAGACAGTGTTGCTGCTATGTCAAGAGGCCTTATCTCCCCGCCAACAGTCACGGGTATTGTCCCGAACTTCTGCCTGTAAAGCTTAAGCACCTGCCCGGTGGCATCAAACACGGAACCTGTAGTATTGGTTTTGATGCATCCTATGACGTTTACTGTCTGCGCGTAATTGGCCATGAAGACCATATCGCTCTGCCTTGAATACTCATTTAGCCCGGCTGCTATGCCCATGGCATCACGCATGAAATATCTCGTTCCCAGCTCGCCGTATATATGCGGACCATACCAGTAGTTCCACTCATCCATGCATATGCGGATATCCTTTCCAAAAAGCTGAGGTATCTCCTGGCGGTACTGGCGGTGTGCGTCTGCCTTTTCCCTGATGGCATCAGGGATCTGCCTGACATGGGTCATGAGCCCTCCCCCATGCCAGTCCTGACGGTAGAAGTGCTCACTGATCAGGTCCATGCTTTCGGAACAGTTTGTAAGAACCATACGGTCCCAATCACCAAGTTCGCCAACGGCAATGAGTTTGATGTCAGGATCGACTCTTCGCATAGCATCCGCGAAGGCATTGTGCTTATTGACAAAATCATCGGTGGACATATGTCCCAGCTGCCAGTGGCCGTACATCTCATTGCCGATTGACCACCACTTCACATGCCATGGTTCGGCATGGCCGTTTGCGGCTCTTAGCCTGCCCATGGGGGTCTCTGAGGAGCCGTTGCAGTACTCAACCTCCTCACGCGCCATCCGTGAGTCGCCCAGCCCGGCATTGACTGCAATGTAAGGTTCTGTGCCAAGGATACGGCAGAAGTCCATGAACTCATGTATTCCCACATCATTGTGTTCCACTCCCTGCCATGCAGGATTCTTGCGCGGCGGTCTGCGGTCACGGTTACCTATGCCGTCCTTCCAGTCATAGCCGCTCACGAAATTTCCCCCGGGCCAGCGGTATACCGGGGCATTGAGCTCCTTCAGAAGGGCGATGACGTCAGAACGGAACCCCTCAATGTTGTCTGACGGCATCAGGCTGGCAGTGCCCACCCAGACTTTGCCGCTGCCTTCGGGTTCAATTGCCAGGGAGGCATTGTGGGTCATCTCTCCGGAATGAAAATCAAGCGGATAAGCTGTAAAGTCACTGCCCGGCTTATCAATTCTGAACGTCTGAGACTCTTCCCCCCATGCCAGTGTCACCTTCACTGCATTTATGCCGGGTGCGGCTTTGAGGATTATTCGTCCGGTGTAATCAAGCTCCTGCCTCAGGCCGAGGCCCGACTGCTGCATGATGGCAGCGCCGGAGGCATCAACACCCAGCACCGGGGTCTTGTCACCTGTGAAAGGTGCCTGCCTGTCTACAGAAAAGAGCTCTCGTTTTCCCCTGATTTGCCAGGGCGACTGCCTGTCGCCGGGGGTATACCAGAACTTGCGGTCTTCAAGCATCTCAGCCCAGATGCCCCCGTAGATGCATCTGCCGAGGTGCTCAATGAACTGGCCGTAGATGTACTCAGACATTGGTTCTTTCCTGTCAGCAAGGTCAATAGTAATATCGGTGCTGATTTTCTCTGATGAAACCAGTTCAAGTGACATGTCATCAAACCAGGCTCTTCCCGAGGCCGGGCCTTCACCCAGAATGCAGGAGAGAACAGCTGAGTCATCGTTGCGGGTTTCGAATGTAATTTCAACCTTTGACCAGTCATTGGTACCGGTAATGCCTGAGTAAGTACCTCCAAGAACATCAAACCTGAACCCCGCTCCCTTCCCGTCACGGGCCAGCACGTTTTTGGTCTTCACCCATCCGGTGAATTTGTAAGTGGACCACGGTTTAAGCTGAACCCGGGTCATCCACCTTCCGCCTGCAGGCCTGTCGCTCTGCAGCATCAGGCTCCGTTTACCCTGATGGGCTTCGTAGTCATAGAATGCGATCATTGCTCCTCCCCTGGTCTCGGCGTTCCAGCCTGTGACGGTTGAGCCGCTTCCCTCTTCTGCAGAGGGATTGGGGATCAAGGTACTCTTAGCCCCTCCTCCCGAGCAGGAGGAGATGAAAAGGGCTACAGTAAGAATAAAAAACCAGTATCTCATAGAAGTGTTAAATAATGTTATAATCAACTTTTTAAAAAGGTAAAAGGCCGGTAAAGTACGGCCTTTTACTTTCCAATCAAAACCTAAAACTAAACCAACTACCTTCTCCACTCATTTACTCCGTCTCTAATGCGGTTTCGCCAGACAAGACTTGAGCTTGCATTGGTATAATAGGTTGCATCTTCATAGATGACCTTATAGTTCAGTGTCAGTGTACTCGTTGACGGATCCCATGTACTTGTACCGTTGGGTAATACATCTGCAATAGGCCTCTCTTCAGGGATCATCGGGTCTCCGATTCCCATCACCTGCCACTCCGAGATATCTGTTGATTCGGCTGAGTTGATGAAATTGAGCCTGATACCGTCTGTCACCACCTCATCAAAGGTTGTAGTTCCCTCTACAACAACGGTCACTCCGGGAAGAGTCTCTCCATTTTCATCAACAACATTGCCCGTGATAGTCAGCTGCTGACCCTCTGCCATCAGTGGAAGCAGGACAAGCAGACACATCCAGGCATGCAAACGAACCTCTGTGATAAAGTCTGGTTTCATTTTTAATGAGTTTGATTAGAATAATTAGGGTGTTATTATAGGGTTATTTATTATAAGCATCTCACTGATACGATATTACTCCTAACTACACCCGGACATACGTGTAATTTTTACACTTCTTAAAGCAGAACAAATAACATATACAGTTACCCAAAAAATTAATTAATGTAAAAAATACACTTGTACCTCCTCACGCAATTTATGCATATTTTTTTACATGGGCTTAAATTTGCGGAAGTTTTTTGCAAACGATTTAAATAACGCTATAAGAAGTTGTCATTCAATAACTACTTCATGTATGCCCGATGAGAAATCTTTTCTGAGCCTGACGTTGATCCTGATTCCGGCAGCCCTGACAGGGGTAAACTCTGCAATATTCCAGGCATCCCTGGCAATTGTCAGGGGATCAGACGTTGCAGCCTTCTTCCATGAACCCCCGCTCATATATTCAACTGACCACTCATCAGGGATCCTGCAGCCTCCGGACGGACCGTCATCAAACCAGTAGACCTTAACTTTAGAGATTGTGACCGGTTGTGCAAAGTCGAACCTTACCCATTCCCAGCCGTCATTTTTGGGCCACCAGTGATAATATGGCCATGTGTGATCATTTGAATTTGCCGGTTCAAGCTGGTCATTGATAGCTGTGAGTGACCTGGCCGGGGTACTTCCTGTTACCACGCTCGTATATGCTAATGTCGGTGCCGGAGTCGGTCTGGCGGCTGATTCCCTGAACGGAAGCCATACCTTCATCCCGCCTGGGCCGCGATTGTTCCAGAGGTAATATGGTATCAGCGTCAGCTCATGATAATCTCCAAGCGAGACCGTTCCGTCAAGGTTTCTTGACGCCTGCCTGGCCTTTGTGGTAATCACCTGCGTACCGTTGAGCAGATCAGTCCGGTATTCAGTTGTAAACTCAGGCTTCTCATCTACTACAAGCCCGAGGACATGACCGTCAGCATTGTCAGGCCACTCTGCACAGAACATCAGGGGTCCCCTCTGAACGGCTATCTTACCCTCGTCTTCCTTCACGCGCTCATCAGCCAGAATGGTCCTGACAGGCATGGGTATCTCCAGTTCAACCCTGTCACCTGTCTGCCATTTTCTCTTGATTACTGCATAGCTGTTGTCAATCATTGCATCTGTTGCCTGACCATTGACAGTGATCACAAACTTCTCATCCGATTTGTCGTTGAAACTGTAGAGACCACCGGGAATGGCTTCGTTCCTTGCCCACCCGGGTATACGGATACGCAGGTTGAACTTTCCTGCCTCGTCCGGATCAACTTTCATGCTCACCTTTCCCTCCCATGGGTAGTTGGTCTCCTGGGTGATCTTCACCTTCCGGTTGCCGACTTCAATGTCCGCGTTGTTTGAGGCGAACAGGTTCACATACAGGTCTTTGTCAGTTACGGAATAGATATATCCCGGGATTGCAGGAATGAACCTGCAGACATTGGAGGGGCAGCATGCGCATCCAAACCATGCAGAGCGTTCATGCTGACCGTTTGACTCCAGCGGGTTGGGATAGAAGAACCTGTCGCCTGCAAGGTTTACTCCTGAAAGGGCTCCGTTGTACAGGGTCTTTTCAAGAACGTCAAAGTACTTGCCTTCACCGTGCATTGAGAAGAGCCTGTGGTTAAAGAAGATATTTCCTATGGAAGCGCAGGTCTCACAGTAGGCTGACATGTTGGGCAGGTGGTATGGTTCCGCAAATCCTTCGTTGCCTCCTGATGCTCCTATTCCGCCCGTAATGTACATCTTCCTGTGAACCAGGTCCTCCCATATTTTTGTTATAGCATTTACGTATGCCTCGTCACCAAGGATGGCTGCCACATCGGCCATGCCGGAATACATATAGGTTGCTCTTACCGAATGTCCCACTGCTTCCGTCTGGTCAACAACCTTCTTGTGGCTTTGTGAGTACTCCTCTCCGTCATCACGGGTACCCCGTGCATCAAGGAAGAATTTTGCCAGATCAAGATATCGTTTTTCGCCCGTCAGACGGTAGAGCTTTACCAGGCCCATCTCAATCACCTGGTGACCCGGATAGCTGGCAAAAGCATCCCATCCAAAATCCTTGTCCACAAGATCGGCTGATCTGAGTGATATATCCAGCAGCTCCCGCTTGCCTGTAGCCTGGTAGTGGGCCACGGCAGCCTCATACATATGTCCCAGGTTATAGAGTTCATGGCTGAGGATGTTTGTTTTCTCCCATCTCTCTCCCTCTGCCCATTCATGGAGCTTTCCGTATCCCATCTCTGCTATGGTACGGTTGGTATAGAGATATCCGTCGTCCTCCTGGGCAAGACCTATCTTATATATTAAGGTATCAAGGTAGGCTTCCAGTTCCGGATCGGGGAAAGTCTGAAGCGAATAGCTGGCTCCCTCAATGATCTTTGTTACGTCAGAATCGTCAAAGGGATAAATTGTCTGAAATGTTCCGGTATCCAGTCCTCCGGCTATCTCAAAATTCCTGACGCGTCCGGTTGATTCACAGTATCCGAAGGCTATCGGAATGGTCACTTCATGATTCTTATGAATGCGCGGGGCCCAGAAGTTATCCGTCATCTTTACAGAGGTGAACGGCACAGGCCTGATGGGATAATTCTCCTCATCGTTGCTGCCGGTGCATGATGTCATGGCAACAGCAGCCACCATGGCAATAATTGTAAGTCTTCCCGTTTCTTTCATTCGGATAAATATTTGTTTGATTAGTCAAATTGTACTGGCATGTTATTCTAAATAAAATCTTTTTGTGCGCTGCTGCTCATGCAGGCCACATGGTAATTCATTCAACCGTTTTGATCCATACGATCATCTCTCCCCTGCCCCTGTTTGCCCAGGAGTAATAGGGTACTGCCCTTACTTCCTTCGCTGTACCTGACGGATCAGAGACAGGGAAAGCCAGGGTGCCGAGGTCTTCTTGCAGTCCCTTTTCATATTTGAACTGCGGCTTAACCGCGGGATCAACAGTTATCTCCCTTACCGGTCCGTTGTCAGCCTCCTCAAGGCACCAGACCATCGGTCCCGTTCCCAGCGCCACTCTCCCCCTGTCAGCTTCGACCTCATCCCTGGCAACAATGAATCTGGGTTCCACAGGCAGCGATACCTCAACTACATCTCCCCTCTTCCATTCACGGTCTAGAAGTGCAAATCCCTTTATTACAGAGGCTTTGACCTTCTTCCCGTTGACCCTGACAACAGTCTTTCCTGTAGCAGGCGTGAGAAATCTGTAAAGGTCGCCTTCCATTGGAGCATTACCGGTCCATGCAGGTATCCTTATGCCCAGGGTAAACCTGTCGCCGTCATTTCCCGGTGAGAGGGTTACCCTTACATCTCCCCCGCGGGGATAAGTGGTCTCAATTCTTGCTCCTGTATTGCCGGCAGGCGTTTTCAACCGGGCTTCTGATCCGATGAAGAGATTGAGATTTATTCCGGTGGCCGTCTCTGACCAGATATATTGTTTCATTGCCGGCAGGAAGCGGGCTACGTTGCCCGGGCAGCAGGAGCACTGGAACCATCCGGCCCTCTCAAACCTGCCGTCAGATTCAAGGGGATTTGTATAGAAGAAGCTGCAGCCATCAAGACCTATTCCCGAGATGAGCCCGTTATAAAGCGTTCTCTCAAGCACATCAAGATACCTGGCCTCACCGGTGGCTGAATAGAGCCTGTGGTTCCAGAAGACGTTTGCCACTGAGGCACAGGTCTCAGTGTATGCATCCATATTGGGAAGCTCAAACGGTTCCCCGAAAGCCTCGCCATGTTCTTTTGATCCGATTCCTCCGGTAATATATATCTTCCCGGACGTAACATCCTCCCATATCCTTTCTGAAGCATCGAGGTACCTGTTATTTCCGGTAACCCTTGAGAGATCTGCCATGGCCGTATACATGTAGGCGCCTCTCACGGCGTGGCCCACGGCCTCCTTCTGTTCCAGAACAGGCAGGTGCATCTGGAGGTAGACCGAATCATTGTATACCTCGAAGCGTGATCCTTTCGGGTGCCTGAGGTACTCCTCCTGCCTGCCCCTGACATCGATAAAGAAGCGTGCCAGCTCAAGCCAGCGTTTGTTGCCGGTCAGCTCAAAGAGTCTTATGAGCCCCAGCTCTATCTCCTGGTGTCCGGGTGCGATCTCGCGGAGCCCCCACCCGAATTCCGAAGCCACCAGCTCAGCGTTCTTCAGTGCAACGTTAAGGAACCTGTCTGACCCCGTAGCCAGATAGTGTGCCACGGCTGCCTCGTACATATGACCCACGTTGTAAAGCTCATGGCTGACCCGTTCATCTATCCATCTCTCCCTGCCGGCACCAGGTGCCATGTTCACCGGGTCAATGGTGCGGGTGGTGTAGAGATAGCCGTCATCCTCCTGTGCTGCAGCCACCAGGGTTACCAGGCTGTCTACATAAGCCTGCAGCTCCGTGTCGGGAGTCTCAAGCAACGAGTAGCAGGCCCCTTCAATGATCTTGAATACGTCAGAATCATTGTAGCGCTCACCTGTATGCTTCCCCTTCTTCAGTCCGCCTGCAGTGGCGAAGTTGTCTATACGGCCTGTCTCCTCACATTTTTCAAATATATAAGGGATAGTGATGGACCTGTTCCTCTCAATAATTGGCTGCCAGAAGTCGTCATTTACCGTCACGGCCTGAAGTGGCGGCGCAGTCAGCCAGACTCTCTGGCCCGGATCTGTCTGCTGTGCATCATTATTGCATGATATAACCGTAACACCACAGATGATCAGGAGTGTTGAAAACAGTACTGAGTCAATTGTTCTATGGCGGGCAATCTGCATCAGCCTCTTGCCTCTTTCCTGATGGCTTTGAGTCTTTTCATCACATCATTGGCACCGCGACCGAAATAGTCATGCAGGATCCGGTATTCAGCAAAAAGCCGGTCATACACCGCAGCATTTTCCGGCACCGGTTTGTATGTATAATCCTTCACCTTGGCCATCACGTCTGCAGCTTCCTGAACAGTATCAAACCCACCGGCATCCTTTCCTGCCGCCAGGGCGCCGAACAGTGCCGATCCCAGGGCCGGTGCCTGAGGTGAACCGGATATTTTTATCTCCCTGTTAATGACATCAGCATAAATCTGCATCACGAACGGATTCTTCTCAGCAATACCCCCTGCTGCGTAAAATTCGTTGACCGGCACACCGTTCTCCTCAAATGTTTCTATTATCATCCTGGTTCCATAGGCCGTTGCCTCAATCAGGGCACGGTAAATCTCCTCAGGTTTTGTCACCAGGCTCATGCCTGCGATCATTCCTGTCAGGTCAACATCAACAAGGACCGACCTGTTACCGTTCCACCAGTCAAGTGCCACCAATCCGCTTTCACCGGGAGTGAGGCGGGCAGCCTTCTCAGTCAGGAGTGAGTGCAGGTCCATTCCTGCTGTTTCGGCCTCATCCCTGTACTCTGCAGGCGTACAGTTCTCCACAAACCACTGGAAGTGATCACCCACACAGCTCTGTCCTGCCTCATAACCGTAGAAGCCGGCAATTATTCCGTCTTCAACAACACCGCACATGCCAGGTACCTCCTTTTCAACATCTCCCAGGAGCATGTGGCATGTTGATGTGCCTATGATTGCAAGCATCTTGCCGGGTGTGGTAATTCCTACAGCAGGTATGGAGACATGTGCATCAACATTGGCCACCGCCACGGCTGTTCCTTCCTTCAATCCTGTCAGTCTGGCCGCCTGCGGGGTTATTGTGCCGGCCTTTGTCCCTACCGGAAGCAGTGTGCGCGACAGCTTTTCGTCTACAAGCCGCTCCATCTTTGGATGCAAAGCCCTGAAAAAGTCATTGGATGGATACCCGTCATGCTTATGCCAGATAGCCTTATAACCTGCAGTGCAGGTATTGCGTGTCTCCCTGCCTGTCAGCTGCCATACCACCCAGTCAGCCGCCTCAATGAAACGGTCAGCGGCATCGTACACCTCCGGGTCCTCATTCACCGTCTGCCATATCTTAGGTATCATCCACTCCGATGATATCTTGCCGCCGTAGCGTCTAAGGAATTTTTCACCTCTCTCCTCCGCAATGATATTAAGCCTGTTAGCCTCATCCTGGGCAGCATGGTGCTTCCAGAGCTTGACCCAGGCGTTGGGCCTGCTCCTGTACTCATCAAGGAAACAGAGCGGGGTTCCATCAGTCTTTACCGGAAGTACCGTGCATGCAGTGAAGTCTATACCGACACCCGCCACCTGCTCCGGAGAGACCATGGCCATTTTCATCACCCGGGGGATAGTTATCCTGAAAACATCAAGATAATCCTGCGGATGCTGGAGTGCCCAGTCAACTCCCAGTGGTGTGCCGTCAGGCAGCTTCTCGTCCATTACGGCATGTGAATATTCGTGAACGGCCACCGCCACCTCTTCACCCGTGGTGGTATCAACTATCACCGCTCTTCCTGACAGGGTGCCAAAATCAACCCCAATAGTATATTTATGCATTTCTTTGGTTATTTGTTTTTCTTCTGACCATAATAGGCATTGCTGCCATGCTTGCGCAGGTAATGTCTGTCAAGGAGATGTCTGTCTATCTCCTTCGGAGGCGCAAGGCCGGCCGAAAGGGCTGCCATTCGTGCCACCTCCTCAAGTATCACTGCATTGTGAACGGCAACAGCCGGGGTGGTACCCCATGTAAAGGGACCGTGTGACGCCACCAGCACTGCCGGCATGGTCATCGGATCGGTACCCGTAAGAGCCTCAGCGATGACCAGGCCTGTATTGTATTCGTATTCATTGTCTGTCTCCTCCGGCGTCAGTCGCCTGGTGACGGGAACAGGACCATAAAAATAGTCGGCATGTGTTGTTCCCAGGCATGGTATGGGCCTGCAGGCCTGTGCCCATGCCGTGGCATGAGTGGAATGAGTGTGCACCACCCCTCCTATCCCGGGAAAGGCTTTGTAAAGAGCCCTGTGGGTGGGCGCATCGGTGGAGGGCTTGAGCGTGCCTTCAACCACACGACCCTCCAGATCGGTAACCACCATGTCACCTGCAGTCATCTCATTGTATGAGACTCCTGAAGGCTTAATGACCATCAGTCCCGACTCCCTGTCGATTCCGCTGACGTTGCCCCAGGTCATGATGACCAGGCCGTACCTGACCAGTTCCAGATTGGCCCTGAAAACATCCTCCTTAAGCTTATCAAGCATGATTGTACCGTTTTAATTGTCCTGCTCCCGGCACGTCATCATAAGTCAGCTGACTGCCAGGTTAAAGAAAAATCCGTTCCGTGCAAGCTCCCTGTATT